>JAOACP010000039.1 GCA_026417795.1 Thermanaerothrix sp. | reverse complement strand
AGATGTGTATAAGAGACAGGGATTAACCAATGCGTTCAACTTGATAGATGGGATGGACGGACTGTGCCTGTCCATGGCCCTTGTTACCATGGGGTGCGCCATGTACTTCCTTGCTCCGTTCCCATGGGTGATCACCATAGGACTTGTCCTGGGGGTTATGATTTGGAACTTTCCAAGGGCGAAGACGTTTTTAGGGGATGGGGGAAGCACCCTTCTGGGGTTTTTGTGTGCTAGCTTGATATTGTGGGACGCTTGGGGAAGCCTTGCTGGCGTTGGGATAATAAGGCTGTGTATCACCTTGTTCCTGCTTGGTGGATTGCCCGTGGTAGATACCCTGTCAGTTATGTTTGGCAGGGTACTTCGGGGGGCGTCGCCGTTTTTGCCCGACAGAACCCACGGGCACCATCGGCTTCTGGACATGGGACTTGACAAGGTCAAGGTCTTGGCCGTCTTGGTGGGTATACATCTATCCTTGGTTGTTGCGGGTATGCTCCTTCTTAAGGGGAAGGTTGGGTTTTAAATGTTAGCATGTGTGGGGGTATAGAGTTGACTTTTGAAGATATCAATGGCAAAAAAACCGTGGTCTGTGTGGTTGGTACAAGGCCGGAGGCCATCAAGATGGCGCCGGTGGTGATGGCTCTCAGAGAAGAAAAGTCTCTCAATGTGATCTTGCTGGCCACAGGGCAACATTCCCAGATGCTGTATCAGGCACTGGAGCCCTTTGGGCTCAGCCCCGATCGTGACCTTAAGGTAATGAAGGAACGTCAGTCTTTGGACTATGTTACCTCTTCTGTGCTGTGCGGAGCGGGTGAATTTTTTGATGAGATAAAGCCCCATGTGGTCCTGGTTCATGGCGATACCACCACCACGATGGCCTCAGCCTTGGCGGCATTCTACCGTCAGATCCCGGTTGGACATGTGGAGGCAGGACTCAGGAGCGGTGACATGAGCCGCCCCTTCCCAGAGGAAATGAACCGGGTGGTTACCGACAGGATCTCTTCGCTGTTCTTTGCCCCCACAGAAAGGTCTAAGGACAACCTTGTAAAAGAGGGCATCTTGGAGGATCGCATCTGGATCACTGGAAATACGGTCATAGACGCCTTGTTATGGATGAGGGATCACATGACCAGGCCCTTGCGGGACGACCTAAGAAGTCTTGAGGGCAAGCGATTCCTCCTGGTTACGGCCCATCGAAGGGAGTCTTGGGGTGAACCCATGAGGGAGATAGCGCTGGCCCTTAAGGATATTCTGTCCATGGATGGGGACCTAATGCTATTAGTGCCCATGCACAGGAACCCGGACGTGAGGACCGTTTGGCGGGAAATCTTGGGTGGACACGAAAGGGTCTTGTTATGTGAGCCCCTTGACTATCCTGATTTCGTTTGGGCCATGGATAGGTGCCTTTTCATGTTAAGTGACAGCGGAGGGGTCCAAGAGGAAGCATCGGGACTGAAAAAACCGGTCCTAATCCTTAGGGACGTTACGGAGCGGCCGGAGGTCCTTGATGCGGGGGTAGGTTTTTTGGTTGGGACCAATAGGGAGCGAATCGTATCAAACGCTTCGGAGATATTGGAAGGCAAGAAGGCTTTGCCTGCCTCCATGGGGTCCCCCTTCGGAGATGGAAGGGCTTCTCGGGTGATAGCCAGGGTGGTTAGCGAGTTCGTTGGCGATTAGATTTAAAGTCCTCTTTGTGCCAGCTGTTTAATGAAAACTGGATTTTTGACAGAAAAAAATTGGGGGTCAAATTAAGGTCATGAAAGAAAAGGATCTCCCTTGCGGGGTGGAAAAGGAAAAACTGGTTATAAAAGGTGGAGTCCCCTTAAACGGGGTGCTTACTGCTCAGGGAGCTAAGAACGCCGCACTGCCTATCATGGCGGCCTCGTTGTTGCTCAAGGGAAAGAGGCTCACCATAGATAGGGTACCAGACCTGCACGATATACATACGATGGCGGATCTCCTGAGCCACCTGGGGGTTAAGGTGGAATTCAGGGATCATAAGATGACGTTGGATGTACCGGAAGAGATAGGCTGGGAAACTCCCCCTTCTCTTGTTCGCAAGATGAGGGCCTCTTCCTTGGTGCTAGGACCCCTGATAGCCAGATGTGGCAGGGCGGTGTTACCCTTGCCGGGGGGGTGTGCCATAGGGAGCCGACCCATAGATTTTCATATAAGGGGCCTATCCAAGATGGGAACCACCTTTGAACTGGTTCAGGGGGCTTTCCACGGTAGGTCGTCGGGCCTTAAGCCCGCCAGGATATATTTTGATTTCCCCTCAGTGGGGGCCACGGAAAACCTCATGATGGCCGCATCCCTGGTTGAGGGAGAGACTATCTTGGAGAACGCCGCAAGGGAGCCGGAGGTGGTAAACCTTGCCCATGCCCTGAGGGCCATGGGGGCATTTATTGAGGGTGAGGGCTCTGGCACCATAAGAATAAGGGGTACCAGAGATCTAGGTGACGCGAAAGTAAGTGTCATCCCCGATAGGATAGAGGCTAGCACCTACCTCTTAGCTGGGGTTATAACACGAGGGAAGGTGACCGTCAGGGATGTGATACCTGAACACATAGACTCCCTATGTTCCAAGCTTGAAGAGGCGGGGGTGGAGATAGAAATTCGAAGCGATGCGGTTACGGTATATCCTAGCCGGTACCGAGCTGTTTCGTTGAAGACCCTTCCGTACCCGGGCTTCCCCACGGACCTTCAACCCCAGATGATGGCCACAATGTGCCTAGCCAATGGTACCAGCGTGATACACGAAAGCGTTTTTGAATCCCGCTTTTTGCACGTAAGTGAGTTTAAGAGAATGGGAGCCAGGATAGATTTACAGGGCAACACCGCAATCGTTGCAGGTGTTAATAAGCTTTTCGGGGCGGAGGTTCACGCTTCTGATCTCAGGGCTGGCGCTGCGTTGGTGCTAATGGGCCTTGCGGCGGAGGATGAGACGATAGTTTGCGACCTAGAACATATATGGAGAGGCTATGAGGGTATAGTTGAAAAGCTACGGGCCCTTGGGGGCAGGGTAATAGTCACCAGGGGAGATTAGCCGTTCCCATCGGTTAACAGGGATCATTAAATTAAAATCATGGTGTGCACGGGGGGGTGTAAAGGTGTCCTGGATGGATGAGCTTCCTAGGAGCTACCTGCGGTCAGTTAACCAGTACAAGCCTGGCAAGCCCGTCGATGAGATCAAGCGGATCTATGGACTCAGCGATGCGGTAAGGTTATGCTCCAACGAAAACCCATGGCCACTCCCGGAGGCCGTAACGCAGGCGATTGTCAAGGCCACCGGTGAGGTCCAGCGCTATCCCGATCCGGAGGCCTACCACCTTAAGCGGGCCCTATCAGAGCATTTAGGTGTATCTCCTGCGGAGGTTGTTGTTGGAGGGGGTACCGAGGGGGTTCTGTGTACCCTTTTTCAAGCCTTGATAGAGGTGGGTGATAGGGTGGTAATTCCACAGCCCACCTATCCCGTATATGCCCTCAGCGTTGCGGCCGCTGGGGGGGAGTGTGATTTTGTGCCCCTTTTGGAGGATTTCTCCCTGCCGGTCGACCGAGTCATATCGGCCTGTGGGGAGAGGACTAAGGCTGTGGTGATCTGCAATCCCAACAATCCAACCGGTAATATCGTAGAACGCCAAGATCTTTTAAATTTGGCTGTACGGCTGGAAGAGCGGAAGATATTACTGGTGGTGGATGAGGCTTACGCGGAGTACGTGACTGACCCACGTTATCTTTGCGGGGTGGAGCTTTTCAGGCAACTTAGCAACGTGGTGATACTTAGAACATTCTCCAAGATTTACGGTTTGGCTGGCCTTAGGGTTGGTTACGCCATAGCGCCTAAGCCCATAGCGGCAGCCTTTGGGAAGGTCAGAAGGGTATTTTCCGTCAATGCCATAGGACAGAGGGCTGCCATCGCGGCACTCAAGTGTCAGGATCACATATCCTCCGTCAGAGACAGAACGGTACTGGAGAGGGATCGCATGTACCGGGTTCTGTGTAGCATGGGGGTAAGGGCTCATAATACGCACGCTAACTTTTTGTTGGTCAATCTAAGCCGTTCCGATGACGTTTATGAGGCCCTCCTCGCCAAGGGGGTCATAGTAAGAAACGGTGAGGACCTTGGACTTGAGGGCACCATACGGGTTACCGTTGGGCTGCCGGAGGAGAACGATAGGTTTCTTAAGGAGTTTGATAGGGTTCTAAGGCGCTTAGGGGGGTAAGGCTTGGAGGTAGTTGACAACAGACCGTTGCACCGCGTGTTTGCCTTTGTGGGGCCTGCTGGTACCGGCAAGAGCCAGCGAGCTCAGATGGTGGCCGCCAGCATTGGAGCAGAGTACATAATAGATGATGGATTGGTAATAAGACGGGGGCAAATAGTGTGCGGCAAGAGCGCCAAGGCGGAGCGGAATCAGGTTCGGGCCATAAGGAGAGCCATGTTTGAGTTCGAGGATCATAGAAATGCGGTATCTAGTTTCTTTGCAAAGGCATCTGCCAGTTCGGTGATGATAATAGCCACCTCCGATGGCATGGCTTTTAAGGTGGCGTCACGCCTGGGGCTTAGAAAACCCGAGAGGGTGATAAGGATAGAGGAGGTTTCTACTCCTGAAGAGATAGCCAAGGCCAAGAGGGAACGCAAGGGGAAGGGGCAACATGTTATACCGGTGTCCCACGTTCAGGTAAGGAAGAACTTTGCGGGTAAGCTAGTAGGAAGGCTGAAGGTGCTATGGCGTCCAAAGGAGGGTTCCTATGACGGGGAGAAGACCATCGTACGTCCTCCGTTTAATTTCATAGGAGCTCTTCACATAGAACCCCAGGCGGTGGGGGAGATGATAACCCACATAGCCCTTTTAACCCCCCAGGTTGAAAAGGTTTTACAGGTGAAGGTTAAACCCAACGACGAAGGCGTAGCGGTTCAGCTTGACCTTGGCATGAGAGTTGGAGAGAAAACGTTTCTTGATGTAATGTCTCAGGTCAGGCGGAGGGTCGTATTGGGGGTGCGTTATTTTACGGGGATAGAGATATCTCAGTTCGATTTGAGCGTCAGCGAGGTGTGTTTTTAAAAATGACATTTCCGTCTTTGGATGAACCACTTAGCCTTGACGCCAGGAGGTTCATGCTGGAAGAAGTACGCAAGAGAGCCGAAGAGTGTGATCGTTGCGGTCTTTGTCCCACCAGGACAAAGGTGGTCTTTGGGGAAGGGAGCTTGGAGGGGGGGCTTATGTTCATCGGGGAAGGTCCTGGTGCGGATGAAGATGAACAGGGCAGACCCTTTGTGGGACGGGCGGGCCAGTTGCTTACCCAGATACTCACCGCCGCAGGGATAGATCGAAATGGTGTGTATATAACGAACGTGGTAAAGTGCCGCCCCCCGGGCAATAGGGTGCCGACCTATGAAGAGATGATGGCCTGCGATACATACCTTAACTCGCAGCTTATGTTGGTTCGCCCCAAGCTTTTGGTTTTGCTGGGGAGCACCCCCACTAAATGGGTGCTTAAAACTCAGGAGGGCATATCAAAGCTCCGAGGCCGTTGGTATGAGTGGAGGGGTATTCCGGTGATGCCCATGTTTCACCCCAGCTATCTGCTTAGGAACCCCTCCAACAAGGCCGGAGGCCCTAAGCATTTGACCTGGCAGGACATACAAGAGGTGAAGGCCAGGTGGGATCGCCTGATGGGAAGGGATCGTTAGAATGTCTGATCTTTCAATACCAGAGGAACTTAGCCATAGGATTCCAACTCACGTTGGAATAGTCATGGATGGCAATGGCAGGTGGGCAAGGGAACGGGGTTTGCCGAGGATTATGGGGCATCACGCTGGGGTTAAAAGGGTAGAGGAGGTGGTAAGGGCGGCTAAGGACATGGGTGTAAAGTACATATCCCTCTATGCCTTTTCCACCGAGAATTGGAGGCGGGACCCTGGAGAGGTTTCCGGACTTATGGGTTTGTTCCGCTATTACGTTAAATTAAAGGTAAAAAAGCTTAAATCCGAGGGAGGACGCCTTTTGTTTGCGGGGCGGATTCAAGATTTACCCAAGGACCTCCAGAGGATAGTGGAATACGGGGAACACGAGACCCGGGATTGTACTGACATAACCGTGGTGGTCTGTCTTAACTACGGAGGCAGGCAGGAGATAATTGATGCGATAAACAGGGCTTGGGCGGCTGGGATTGAGGTGGTTGATGAGGATGTGTTGAGAAGGTTTTTATACCTTCCTGATCTACCGGACCCAGATCTTATAGTTAGAACCAGTGGAGAGCTCAGGATAAGCAATTTCTGGCTTTTTCAGTGCGCCTATAGCGAGTTTGTGTTCTCCCCAAAGTACTGGCCGGACTTTGGGGCTCAGGATCTTCGGGAAGCCATATTAGACTACGCTAGGAGGGATAGGAGGTATGGAGGGATCAAGGGTCAGTGATGCTTTCAGGAGCAATCTGGCGTTGAGAACCGCAAGCGGTGTAGTCCTAGGGTTGCTCGTCCTGTCCTCTCTTTATGCTGGAGGATGGTATTGGAAGCTTGTGGTATCCGTAATAGCCATGGGGTCTTTATGGGAGTTTTATTCGCTTCTTTCCTCTCGCTATACCATGTCCAAGGCGATGGGGCTGGCGGCAGGCCTTATGATGTTGTGGGTAGCCTCCATGGGCCTAAGCCTATCATCGGTCTTGGCCGTCATATCGCTCTTGGCTTTTATGGTTTTGTTCGTGGAGGTTCTTAGAAGACAGAGTACTGGGCAAAGCGATGCTTTAGCCAACATTGGAGGCACGTTGGCAGGGGTTGCCTATGTGATATTGCCTTGGTGTTTCCTAATACTCCTAAGAGAGCAAACTTGGGGAAGGCTTTTTGTCCTTACCATCTTTATGTGCACGTGGTTTTGTGATGTCACCGCCTATTTTGTGGGCAGCATGTGGGGTAAGTATCCTCTGTGTGACAAGGTAAGCGGCAAGAAGACCTGGGAGGGTTTTGGCGGGGGAGTTTTGGGCAGCCTATTCGCCTCATCGCTCCTCGCCTTGATCTTTGAGTTCCCACCTCTCCCCTTGCTTCTGCTTGGATTACTATGTGGCTTTATGGGGCAGCTTGGGGATCTTGGAGAATCGGTGTTGAAGAGGGAAGCTGGCGTGAAGGACAGCGGAAGCCTGATCCCGGGTCACGGGGGGCTCTTGGACAGGTTCGACAGCATACTAGTCAACTCCTCTCTCGCTTTCATAATCTTTGAGGTCCTAGGGAGGTAATTTCGTTGACCCCTATTAGGGTAGGAATCGTTGGGGCTACGGGCAGCGTTGGAAGGGCGTTCTGTGATGTGTGCGCCCTTTATCCAGATAGGTTCAAAGTTGTAGCCGTGGCCTCCGGGAGGAACGTTTCCAGCCTTGTATCTTTGGCCAGGAGGTTTGGGTGTGAAGCCATATGCTCAGTAGGCGGAGATCCGTCCAGGGTTTCATTTGAAGGTCGGGTTTACAGGGGATCCCATGGTCTTATGGAGATGATCCAGCGCGAAGATGTGCAGCATTGGGCATTTTTGGCCTCCGGCACCCAGTGTGTTCACCACTTCGATCTGGCGGTCTCCATGGGGTTTGACGTCTCAATAGCCAACAAAGAGAGCATAGTGGTGGCCGGACCTTGGATACTTAGCAAGTCAAGGCCAGGACAGGTAAGACCGGTGGACAGCGAACACAGTGCCATATGGCAATGCATAATGGGGGAGCCATCGGCTGTGGAGAAGATGATTCTAACAGCTTCCGGGGGGCCCTTTAGGGATGTCCCGCTGGATCGCCTTAAGCATGTGACCCCATCAGAAGCTCTAGCGCATCCGGTATGGTCCATGGGGGCCAAGATAACCGTGGACAGCGCCACCATGGCCAACAAGGGTATTGAGTGCATAGAGGCAATGAGGTTGTTCAACATACCCATGGATAGGGTAGATGCCTTGATACATCCCAGGTCTCAGGTCCATGGGATGGTGATGTTTAGCGATGGCACCTACAAAATGGTGTTGTCCCGAGCTGATATGAGGCTCCCCGCGGCGATGGCCCTGTCGTACCCCGATAGGCTGCCATTGGGAGAGCATTTGGCACCGCCCGCTGTTTATGATTGGGACCTTTGCTTCCGTGAGGTTGAGAAAGAACGCTTCCCGGCTTTCTTCCTTGCCAAGGAAGCGGGGAAAAAGGATGGGCCATACCCCGCGCTGTACGTTGGGGCTGACGAAGTGGCGGTGGAGTCGTTCTTGACGGGGCGTATAGCCTTTGATCATATACCTAGAGTTCTTGACGTTGTGATGTCCTCTTACTCTGGCCCAGCCCCGGCTTCAATGGATGAAGCGCTAAACTTGGTGGAGTGCGGTCGCAAAATGGCTCTTGAAGTCTGTGAATCCCTTGGGAGGCGTTGAGTTGGCTGTAAGTGTGCTGGCGTTCCTTTTTGTAATCTCCATAAGCGTTTTGGTCCATGAGTTTGGGCACTTCGTATCCGCAAGGCTCTGCGGGGTTTTGGTAAAAGAATTTTCCTTGGGAATGGGGCCTCCTCTTCTTTCTTGGGATAGATGGGGTACCAGATGGTCCATACGCATGGTACCCATAGGAGGTTTTGTCAAGCTTGCTGGCATGGAGGGGGACGATGAGGATGGGCCGGGGTCCTTCAACACCAAGGGGCCTTTGGCGAGGGCTTTGATCCTTTCCTGCGGTGCCATCCTCAACGTCTTCCTAGCCTTTATGTTGGCTGCAACGGTGTTGCATTTTCATGGGATCTTAAACATGGAGTCCACTGAGATAGGCCAAGTTATGCCTGGCTACCCTGCGGAATCTTTGGGGCTTAAGGCGGGAGATAAGATAGTGGAAGTTAACGGGATAACGGTTTCTGACTGGTCCCAGATGGCCTCCAGGATAAGAAGGGAAGCCCCAAGGGGTGAGATTGTGATAGGTGTTCAGTCCGGTGGGGTTAATCGATATCTACACGTGAGAATACCCAAGGACAAAGAAGGCCACTTCCTGCTTGGGGTCAGGCCAGCGGTGAAGCGGCTCTCTTGGGCGGAATCAATGGCAGGAGCCTATAGATATTCCATAGATCTAGCGATTGGCATGCTCGAAGGGATATGGAACTGGTGGTTCCGTTTGAAGCCAGTGGATGTTTCAGGTCCTGTAGGCATCGCTGCAGCGGCGGGTGATGTGGCAAGGCGGGGTGCTTGGGAGTTGGTGGCCTTCATAGCTGCCATTAACCTGCAGCTTGGGCTGGTAAACCTTCTTCCGTTTCCGGCATTGGATGGTGGAAGGCTCATATTTGTCTTCCTGGAAGTGCTGTTTCGCAGGAAGATACCGGAAAAGTATGAAGGGATGGTCCATTACGTGGGTTTTGCCCTCTTGGTGGCCTTGATGTTATGGGTTACATGGAAGGATATACAGAGATTAATATTTCAAGATAGATAGTAACTTGGCGGGGAGATGGTCTGTTGGGCAGCGTAAGAAGCGTGTCGATTGGGGGTTTGTCAATAGGTGGAGGATCGCCAATAAGGGTTGAGAGCATGTTGAAAACCCCTTTGGATGATGCTGAAGGGTGCATAAAGGAACTACATCGGCTCAAGGAAGCGGGCTGTGAGCTGGTTAGGACTTCCTATCGGGATCTTCAGCAGGAGCCATGGCTTCGAGAGGTGGTGAAGGCTTCTCCTATCCCAATAATGGCGGATATACACTTCGATCACCGTTTAGCCCTATCCGCCATAAAGGCGGGCTGCCTTTCCGTGCGAGTAAACCCCGGCAACCTTGGCGGAAGGGATAAAATGCTCAAGGTCCTGGCTGCCGCAAGGGATGCTAACGTGGTAATAAGGGTTGGAGCTAATGGGGGATCCATTAGCAATGATCAGATAGCTAAGGCAGAGGGGGACAGGGCAAGGGCTTTGGTGTTGGCGGTAAGGGAACAAGTGGATTTATGTCTTCAAAATGGATTCGAGGATGTCATAGTTTCGGCAAAATCCTCGGATGTTAAGGAGACCATGCGGGCCAACCAAATGCTTGCGTCCACATGCGATCTCCCGTTCCACATAGGCATAACCGAGGCGGGCCCTCCTTTCGAAGGGTCGGTTAGAAGCGCTGTGGGGATAGGCGGCCTTTTGATGAACGGGATAGGAGACACCATAAGGGTAAGTCTGTCGGGGGATGGGGTGCTTGAGGTCAAGGCCGCTTACCAAATACTAAGGTCCCTGGGTATTCGCTCAAAAGGTGTGGACTGGGTAAGTTGTCCAACCTGCGGCAGGTGCAGGTTGGACGTCAGGATATACGTGAATAAGGTCCGTAAGATCTTTGAAGAGATGAACGACGTCCCCGATGGATTCAAGGTGGCGGTGATGGGTTGTGAGGTTAACGGGCCAAGGGAGGCGGCTGGAGCTGATTTCGGGATAGCCGGTTCTCCCTCGGGGTTTATCGTTTTTGCAAGGGGGAAATCCCTCGGATCTTGGCCTCTGGAGATGATGGAATCCGTAATACCGGCCTTGTTAAGGGAGGTAATATCCAATTCAGGGGGCATCTCTCCGGAGGGCTATTGAAAATCTAACCCTTTGTGGTAATATCTATGAGTAAACCCTCGGATCTCTCAAGTTTATTTTATGGGCTGAAAGTTGGACTTCCGCTAAACCCGTTTTTGCAGTTTAGGCTTGGGAGGTTCCGATATTTCAAGAAGACAGGGAGGAATAGATCATGGCAGTGAATCTTAGGGGGCGTCACCTTCTGAGTCTGAAGCACCACACTCCGGAGGAGATAAAGTTCCTTCTGGACCTCTCCAGGGATCTGAAGAACAAGAAGAGGGCTGGGATAAGGGGCAACCTCCTGGCGGGGAAGAACGTGGCCCTCATCTTCGAGAAGCCTTCCACCAGGACCCGTTGCGCTTTCACCGTTGCCTGCATTGACGAGGGCGGGCATCCTGAGTACCTTGGCAAGAATGACATCCAGCTTGGCCACAAGGAGGACGTGGCCGATACCGCCAGGGTGTTGGGCAGGATGTTTGACGGCATCGAGTTCCGCGGATTCAAGCAGTCTGTGGTTGAGGAGCTTGCCAAGTACGCCGGCGTCCCCGTTTGGAACGGGCTCACCGATGAGTTCCATCCCACCCAGGTGCTTGCCGACTTCCTCACCGTCCAGGAGGAGTTTGGCTACCTTAAGGGCATAAAGTTCGTGTACGTGGGCGATGGCCGCAACAACATGGCCAACTCCCTCATGATCGGCGCTGCTAAGATGGGCATGCACTTTGTGATCGCTTCCCCCAAGTCCCTCTTCCCCGAGGCCTCCCTTGTTGAGGAATGCAAGAAGATCGCTGAGGAGTGCGGTTCCGGCGCTGTGATAGAGATAATGGAGGACCCCAAGGAGGCGGTGAAGGGGGCCCATGTTATCTACACTGACGTGTGGGCTTCCATGGGTGAGGAGGATAAGCTCGCGGAGCGCAAGGCCATCCTTCAGCCCTATCAGGTTAACAAGGAGCTTATGGCTGCCACCGGCCGGAAGGAAACCATCTTCATGCACTGCCTCCCCGCCGTTAAGGGCTACGAGGTCACCGAGGATGTTTTCGAGTCCCTCCAGTCCAGGGTCTTCGATGAGGCGGAAAACCGCATGCACACCATCAAGGCGGTCATGGTTTCCAGCATAGGCAACCTTTAACTTTAAGACCGCAGATCCATAAAGGAGTCTAACTGCACAGCGGCCTCAATCTTTGAGATTGGGGCCGCTTTAATATAATGTTCTAAACAAAGATGTTTTTTCGCATCGAAATTAGGTTTATCGGGGGGTAGGTTGCTCATGGGAGCCGAAGGCGCTGATCAGGTCTATGGTGGTCCTGAATGTGCGGTTGACACACAGAAGAGGTTGAGAGATGAGTTGATAAGGCTTTGCAGGATTCCAAGCCCATCGGCTCTGGGGGATGGGGAAGACGGCGTCATGTCCTTGATAGAAAGGCAGCTTGAAGAGATAAGAGAGATGAGCGGAGGGAGGTTAAAAATATTTAAATACAAGGTTCCTAATGACCCCTTTGGCAGGAGCCATGTGGCGGCGTTGCTTAAGGGGATGGGGCCACGGACGGTCATACTGACAGGCCATGTGGATGTGGTGGACGCATCGCCCTATGGAAGGCTTAAGGATTTGGCCTTTGAGCCGGAGCTTTTGGAAGAAGCCATGAGGGGGTTGGAGGGTCTACCGACAGAAGTGAAGGAAGACCTTGAAAGCCGCAGGTACCTCTTCGGAAGAGGCGTTTTGGACATGAAGGCTGGATTGGTCCTTGAGATGAACCTGCTTCGGGAGCTTGCATGTTCAAAGTTTGAGGCCGGCAACGTTCTCTTTTGTCCAGTGGTGGACGAGGAGAGGGATTCTGTTGGTATGAGGGGGGCCCTTTCATTTCTAAAAGGGCTTATGGACTCTGAGGGGCTGGAGTATGTGGCTTGTGTTAACACTGAACCCTGTGATCTTGGTGGCACCGGTGTCGGAAGGCCTGTCTACATAGGGTCGGTTGGCAAATTGATGCCCTTTGTGCTGGTGCTTGGCAAGCCTTCCCACGTGGGGGAGCCTTGGCTTGGTATAAGCGCGGCTCATTTAGGAGGCCAGATGGTGTCAGATCTCGATGCAGCCCCCTGGAGCTCCGATAAAATCGGCGGTGATAGGTTGCCTCCCATGGCTTGCATGGAAATGTCTGTTATAAGGGAAAGTTACTCGGTTACCATCCCGGATATGGTTTTGTTGTATTTTAACAAGCTTACCGTCAAAGATGACCATGGCTCGTTTTTGTTTTGCTTTAAGCAGGCATGTGGTGAATCTCTAAAGCGAGCCATCAAAGATTGGGAAGAGAGGTTCTCCATCTGCGGCTTACCCTCTCCTGCGCCAGCAGGGGAAATAAAGATCCTCGAGGCCAGGGAGGTATTTGATAGGGCAAGAAGTAATGGCTTTAGAGAGGACTCGATCATATACGAGCAGACGTCAGATGGCATGGACACCAGGAAAAAGTCATTAATGGTTCTTTTAGAGGCAATAAAGACATTGTCACTTGATCCTCCGGCCGCAGTGGTAGGCTTTTTGCCCCCCTACTATCCCCCAAAGGTTAATAGGAACAAATCGTTAAATGAAAAAAGGCTTCGCAAGTTGGCAGAGGGTTTGTGTAACAGCTGGAGCAACAGGTGGGGAGAACCCTTTGTGTTGAAGGAGGCCTTTGGAGGGATAACGGACCTCAGTTTCCTTGGTGGTTGTGCTTCGAGGGAGGACATTGGGGCTGTTCTCGATAACATGCCCGGGGGCGGCCTGGTGTACCCCTTGGACTTGGATGCCATGGGGGCGCTAGATGTCCCCGTTATAAATATAGGGGTGGGAGGTAGGGATGCCCACAAGTGGACAGAGCGGCTGGATGTAGAATTTTCATTCCGCATGGTGCCTTATATGTTGATTGATTTTGTAAGAGGCATTTTTAGTGACGATCTTGCGAATTAAGCCATTGAAAAATTAAGCTAATTAGGGGGGCCTGCGATGGCTGACAAGATAAGCGTTGGGTTAGTTCAGATGGACGTCCTTTGGGGTGATCCTGAGGGGAACATCATAAAGGCTAGGGCCATGCTCGATTCAATTGGAGATTGTGATGTGGCGGTCCTCCCGGAACTTTGGAGCTGCTCGTACCAGAATGATCGCCTTAGGGAACATGCAGGGCTTACCCCTAAATGTCTTGATGCGGTGGCAGGCTGGTGTGTAGACAGGTCCTCTTGGGCAGTGGCTGGATCCTTGCCGTTTCTAGATGAGCAGGTTTTGTATAATCGAGCCTTTTTGATAGACCCAACAGGTACGCCAGCGGCATATTACGACAAGGTGCATCTGTTTCCTCTGTTAGGGGAGCCAGAGAACTTTGCGGAGGGCAGCTCGCCTCTTATTACATCGGTTTGCAACGTCCCATCGGGGGTAGCTATATGCTATGACATACGCTTTCCCGAGTACATAAGGCGGATTGCCCTGGAGGGCATATGGGTGTTGTTTGTATGTGCCCAATGGCCTTTATCAAGAGTAGCCGCCTGGAGCACCCTTGTAAGGGCAAGGGCGGTGGAGAACCAGATGTTTGTGGTGGCAGTGAACCGCTCTGGAGAGGGTGGAGGAGATACTGTCTCTTATACACATCTGACGCTGCCGACGAGCG
>JAOACP010000038.1 GCA_026417795.1 Thermanaerothrix sp. | reverse complement strand
AGATCCCTGCCTTCGTTTAGATTTTTACATGAGGCAACCCGTCTCGTTCGTTTAGATTCTTAAGAGAGGCAACATGGATGGGAATATGCTGTTAATCATCGACTTAAATCGATAAACCTGCATCCATGTTCCGCAAAACCGTAGAAGACCACACACCATGTGGGCTGTAACAATGACCAAATCCCTCCCCTGCCTGAAGAAACCAGCTAGACCCAGGATTGATAAGACAAAAAGCAGACAAAAACTTCACGCCGTTTCCCACCCTTCCTGAGCCAAGGGCGCATGAATTAAGTCCTTGCCATCCCGCCGGAGATCTCCGAAGACCACAAAAAGACCGGGGCGGCTGGGGGTTGACGCTCCATCCCCAAACCGCCCCGGCAGCTAAGCTAGGTGGCGGCTTAAAAATTTAGTCCCTCCAAAACCGCCATCCCGCACATCAATGGGCGCAAAAGAACGCTTTAAATGTACCCAGCAGACCTCAGGAGCTCCAGAGCCCTTGCGTGGTGCCTTGAGGGAAGCTTTATCACGGGGCCGGTACAACCCATGGCCGATTCCGCGTATATACCCTCCCGCCAAAGGACCCTTGCGGCGGCCTCCACCTCAAGTACGTCCACCCCGGATATCTCCTCGTCCGTGGGCTCCTTAGGAGGACACTTAACATCGGACTGAACAGGGGCGGATCCCCTAAGACCCTCCAAGATAGCCTCCAAACCAGCCCCCTTGGCCAACGCCACCTCCTGCTCCACCACCTTAGGCAGGCAGCCTCTCACCATCTTGGCGGTGTAGGCAATGGCCCCCGCCACCACGGGCTCTCCGGAGGCCCGGGATATTATGGAGATCACCCGCCCCCAGCCGATGCCCACCGACGGGCCGTAACCCCACCCCAGGGCCTCGTAGGCTCCGCCGGTGGTGAAGGCCGAGAACACCTTGTTAAGCACGTTGCCGGTCAGGCTGTCGCAAATACAAACGTCCACCGCACCGGCAAGTATGTCGTTGCCCCTGAGAAGCGCCCCTCCGTCGGACCTCAAGCTGGAGCCGAACCGGATTGGATAACCCCCATCCCTTAACCTCCCAAGGGCCCGCACCGCAGAGGCGGCGCCTTCCACGTTAAGCACCCCAAGGCTTGGGTCCTCAATGCCAAGACACCGGGCAACCGCCCTGCCCAGCACGCCGTTGAGCACCATGGCCTCCACCCGGTCCGCCGAAGCGGTTCCGGTGGTGCTGGATATGAGCATTGGACGACCCCGGCCCGGGGTCACCACCATACCCACGGTGGTCACGCCAAAGGGGAATGGATAATGAAGCGCCACCGCCCCATCAAGATCCCCGGAATCGGACAAACCCTTCTCCAGGGCAGAAGACACCGCCTCCTCGCAGTCCTGGGTCTCAATCCATTCGAGGTCCTCAAAGCCCTCCACCCTGGGGCCCACCATCACCACCTTGAGGGCGCCGTCCTCCCTCATGGCCCGCCTGGCCCCCATCAAGAGCTCCTGAACGCCAACCTCGTTGCCCCTGGCCATGAGCCCTATCCGTACGGGCTTCCGCACCTGCCCCCTGGCAAGGGATATTATCTCCTCCAGGGCCTCCGCCACCATCTCTTTATGACGCAACATAGGCGATCACCAGCCTTAAGACTTGCGCAGGGAGGACAGGGCCTCCTCCAGGGCCTCCAGGATGATGGCCTTAACCTGCTCCTTATCCAACCCCTCGGAGGCTGCCACCGCACCGGACGGCCCCTCCAGCACGAAGGACGCCCCGTCGGATAGGTTGGTCATCCTGGCCAGGAAAAGGCTTCCCTTGCCTATTATCATGGCCCGCTTTATACGCCCCTCCAATATCCAATCCCTGGCATGTCCAAGGAACGGCACCCCGGAGGGGATGTGCCCCTGGGTATGGGCAAAGCCCGGTATCCCGCGCTCCACCACGAAGTCGTTCATCTTGGCCTTCTCTATCTGCCCCTTCATGGCCGCCAACGCGGCTATCATCTTGAAGTTCCCATTGGCGGGGTCCCCGGCCCCCGCGGGCAGGGTTATCTCCGGTATGTGGAGCTCCGCGGCGTACTTGTCCACGTCCAGGAACCCAAGCCCCAGCTTTACCAGCGGGTCGTAAACCAAAGCGGTGGTAACCGCCTGGGGGGACGCACCTGCGCCCACCGAGTGCTTGCCAAGGGCGTCCAGCCTCATGACCGGGTTCTTTCCATCCTCAGGACCCAACAGAACCGCAAAGTTGCCAAGGCAGTCCTCCAAAGGCGGCAGGTTCTTCTTCACGTGGTCCCGGCTGTTCATGTAAAGCTTGGGCACCGCTCCGCCAGCCAACACCACCACGTTCTTCCTGGCCCCTGAAGCCACCATGGACCCGCCCACTATTAAGGCGTTGACCGGACCGGCACAGAAACCCCTCACGTCACAGCCGCTGGCGTTCACGCACCCGCATATCTCCGCCACCGCCTTGGCGAAGTTGCCTCCTCCCCGCTGGTTCATGTCCCCACAGGCCTCCTCGGAGCACTCCACCACGAAGTCCACTTCCTCCGGGGAAAGACCGGTCTTGTCCAACAGGTGCATGAGGGCCAGCACCCCTCCGGCCTTGCAGGCCAGGTTCTCAAGGAGCACGTAAGCGGACAAACACTCGTCTATCTCGTGCCCCTTCCTGCAACACCCCACAACCCGGTCACCAAGGTACAGAGGAAGGGCCCCCTTGGCGGCCTCCTCCTGGATCTCAGAGAGGGGACGTCCCACCTCAAGGCGCTGAAGCATATGATCCTTGATGAGGGGGTGGGCGGCGAGCTTCTCCCGCACCTCCCGGGCAAAGGACTCCTCAAGCCATATGAGGTCGAACACGTCGCAGAGATCCAACAGCCCAAGGAACTCGTCCTCGGGCATTATCTCCCCATAGCGGCCGAAACGCTTCGGCTCCTTCAGGGGGTTCTCGGTCCAGGGCTTGGGGTGCGCCTCAAGCTCAGAGAGATCCATGGCTCCTATATAGGCGCCGTTGGGCGCGTAGGAACAAGCGAATTGATAGCTGCACAGGACCCCCTTAAGGGCCTTTAGAAAATCCGTCTCCCCGGCGGTCTCCCTCTCCACCCAAGGGGTATTCCCGTAATGATAAGCAAGGTTGGGGACGTGGTTAAGGCAGTATGAGGTCCCCAGGACAGCACAGTTAGCCATCTCAACACAACCTCCCTCGTGGGCAGTCTTAAGACCCTTTTAGGTACAAAAGGGCGGTCCCACCGCCTCGGACGAGAACGACAGGACCGCCCAAATTTCAGAGCACCTCAGTCGGCAAAAACGGTCTGATCGCTGACCTCGGTCTGAAGGGCCTTGAGTGCCTTCTCCACCAGGCGACGCCTGATGTCCAGCTCCTCCTCCCTGGTCCTGTTCGGGTCTCCCAGGGGGTGCGGTATGGCAACCGCGGGGACTATCCGGTTGGCCCCCACGGTCATGGATATGGGAACAATGGTGCACACGTGCACCACCGGTATGCCCGCCCGCTCTATCTCCTTCACCATCGTTGCGCCGCAACGAGTGCAGGTTCCTCAGGTGGACGTAAGGATGACCGCGTCCACCCCGTCCTTCTTAAGCTTTGAGGCTATCTCCTGGCCAAACCTCTTGGCGTTGGCCACCGGGGTGCCGTTGCCCACGGTGGTGTAGAAGTAGGGGTACAACTTCTTAAACACCCCTTGGGACTCCATCTGGCGAAGCACATCCACCGGAAGCACCCGGTTGGGGTCCGAGTTGGCGTAGGTGGGGTCGTATCCCCCGTGAGCGGTGGCGTAGCCATCGCTGGTAAGGCTCATAACCCCATCTATGGAGTACTCGCCATACTTCGTGGCGCTGGAGGCCTCGATGTGGTCCGGATTACCCTTGGGGACGATGCCGCCGGAGGTTACAAGGGCTATGGTGGCGTTCTTGAGGTCCTTGAGAGCCCCAGCTGGAGACACCCTGTCGAAGACCGGCATGGGGTACTCGGTCACGAAGGGCTCCCCCTTGAGCTTGCGGACCAGCATATCCACCGCCCGCTCGGCCCCTACGGCATCCCTGAACAGGTTGATCCGAACTCCACGCTCGATGTAACCCTCCTCCGCAGGCGCCCCAAGGGGCTCCCCCTTAAGGAGTTTGAGGGCTATCCTCGCCATGGCGGGCACCGCGTCCTTTATTCCCCTGGCGTTGTCGGAGGTCTTAACTATGGGGAAGCTCTTCCGGTACATCTCCACACCGGGGTTCTCCGGGTACATGCCCCCCACCACCGGCAATCCAAGCCGCTTGGAAACCGCGTCTCCCACGGCGCCGCAGGCGGTCCCGTAACGTCCCGCGTTGAAGGCGGGACCTAAGACCACCGCGTCGGGGGAGAAGGACGAGATGAGCCCAAGCACCTGCTCCGTGGCCTGATCCATGTGCTCCGCGAAGTAACCGTCACCGCATACTACGGTGCCCACCACCTCTGCCTCACCGGCAAAGGCGGCGTTAAGGGCCGCACCGGGCCCCACTGGGCCGTCCTTCTTGAGCGGCTTGGTGTCCGCCTTCTCCTCGCCGCCCAAACCGGCGAAGAACTGGTTGAGATAGTGAACTACCCTATAGGCCATTCCGTCTCCCTCCTTTCCCTATCCTGCCAGCACCGGTTAGAGGGTGTGCTTGCTGTGGGCATCCCTCATCTTCTTAACCGCCTCGGATAGGGCCTCCGGATCGAGGACCATCTCCATCATGCTGACCTGCTCCTCCCACTGGGCGGGGTCAGCCTCTGCCTTTATCTCCGGATCAAAGATGTGATATACGGGAAGTCCCAACGAGACTCCCGCCAACGGACCCGCGTAGGTAGGATCGCCGGCGGTGACGGTCTCCGCGTAGATCTCAGCCCCCTCCGCGTCGGAGGAACCCAAGATCACAACCACGTTCTCCGCCCCGAACTTCTCGGCGATGTCCTTAACCCTCTGCTGATTCTGCAGGTCCATGGCTCCAGCGGCGGTTCAGACGAAGCACTCGGTTACCGCAAAGGCTATCTCGGCCCCGCAGTCCTTAAGGCACGCCTCCATGGCGGGCCCAGGCACCCCGTCACGCTCACCCAAAAGGATGAGTTTCTTACCGGCCAGCTTTCCCATGTCCTCACCTCCCCTTCTCGAGTTTTTACATTTCATCTAAAGAAGCTTGCAAACTGAAAGCAACCCACAAGGCGCTTAATCCCCTTGGGGCTAGTAGGTGGTGGCGCTAAGCCTCCCGAAACCCAGCTCGCAGGTGGCACCGGTTATGGCCTGGAGCTCCACCTCTATGGATCCGTCCTCCCGCAGGGACCCGGAGAAGCCTCCGGCTATCACGTCAACGTACTCGGGGAACCCTATTATCCTCTCCATAGGAGGCAGCACTATCATGGCGTTGGCGTTGCCGGCGGTAACCACCGCATCCGCCTCCTTGGCGGCGTCCGCCAGGGACTGGCTGGCCCCGTCCCTACCGGCGTACTCGTCGGTTATGAGCACCGTCTTGATGCCCAGGGCCTCCGCCTTGCGGCAGTTCATGATGAGGTCCGTGTCGGGGTTGCCAAAGCCCTCCTCGCTTATGACCACACCGTCAACCCCAAGCATGGATGCCAGCTTGGTGGCGTATGACGAGCTCCTCTTCTTGTCCGCCAGGGTGACGTTTTCGTTGGTGATTATGCACCCCACGAAGTTGAGGTCCACCCCGTGCCTGGCGTAAAGGGCCCTTATGACCGGGTTGTTCAAATGAACGTAGGTGCTGTTCTTGTCACAGGCGGACACGCAGTTGCCGGAAACTATGGCCCCGTCCATCACCTCGTTGGGATGGATAAGGGTGGGGATTATCCTCTTGGCGTCCACCCCGTAAACGTAGGTGTCGTGCAACAGCCCCTGGGTCTGGAGCATGTAGAGGTAGGCCACCTTCGGGAGCCCAGGATGAGACGCCATGGCCTCCCGCAGCGAAGGCAGGTGAAAGACCTCCACGTTATCGGGCTTAACCCCGTCGACCGACTCCATGACCTTCTTGGCCAGGAAGTTGGCGCACTTAAGACCCGCCAGCCGGCAGGCGGCCTCATAATCGTGCTTCTCAAGACCCTCCTTGGGCTCAAAGACAAGCACCACGTTGAAGGTCTTCGAGAAGGGGGTGTAATCCGCCCCGGGACCGGTCATGTCCACGATACCCTCCTGGAAGCCCACGATACGGCCACAGGTGAGCACCGCCGCCCCCTTGAGCACCAACGTCTTTCCGCTTCCCACGGTCTCCACGTCGCCGATGAAACCGGGGAACACCTCGCCGGGACCCTCCATCTTGCAACGGGGCTCCACCGCGTCCTTCACGGGAGTTATCCTTACCCTCTCCCCGGGACGGGCCAGATCAACATCCACGGACTTAAGGCGTTCATCACCCTTAAGGTGCTCCAGAACCTCCTCCTTGGAGACGTAGAGCGTTCCACCCTCAAGCCTGGTGGAGCTTCCCCACTCCAAAGCCTTCACGTGAAACTCGTTCAGTTCTAGCCTCATGTTATCCCTCCCTTCCACTGCACGAAAAACCGACGGAGATCACCCCAAGAGCTTCTCCGCCCTCTCCCTTATGGCCTCAAGGGTCACCTCCGCTCCGGTTATCCTGTCCACCAGCTCGCCGTTCTTGTAGAACAGGAAGGTGGGAAGCCCCATAACCTTGAGACCAGCGCAAAGCCTCCGGTTCTCTGCGGCGTTGAGCTTGCAGAACTTCACCCGGCCCTCGAACTCCTCCGCCATCTTGGTCACCTCCGGCATCAGCGCAAGACACGGGCCGCAGGTGGGACCCCAGAAGTCCACCACCACAGGAAGAGAAGCGCCAAGAACCTCCGCCTCGTAATTGTCCTTGTTCACCTCGATCACGAACATCACCTCCCTTCTAAAGGGCATGACAAAACACCATCAACCGCCTAAAGGCCGTAGATGTCCAACGTGTGCTCTATGAGTTTGAGATCCACGTAAGCTAAGTCGTCCCGGTGGGGAAACTTGTCAGGGGAAGGAAGATCCCCATAGGAGCCATAAACCCCCAAGGCCTCCTCTATGAGAGCCAAGGAGTCATAATCCAACCGCTCCGCCGGCCCCTCCAATAGGATCGTCCTGAAGGGCTGCTGATTGGGCCTCATGTTTCCATAAAGAGGATGGGAAAGGAGCCTGTAGCTCCTATGGATCATGTCCCGGGACGCGAGGAGGACCTCCCCGCCGTGCCCTGAAACTCAGAGCGCTCCGGGAACTCTTTTAACCACCAGTGGGTTGTTGGTGATACAGAGCGAAGGCCGCAAAGGAGCCCCTCCCCTCAAAAACCTTCTTCAAAGAGGTGTCTCCTCTGGCTTCGCCCCTAGCAAAGGGGATTCACGATTCAGGCGCCGCAGGCCCGACGTTTGCCCCAGGGGTGGCCGCAAAGGGCCATCTGCAGAGGACCGTCCCGCCGCAATCCTTTGGCCTGAGAGATTCAACCCTTAAAGGGTCTTGCCCCTTCGGCGCCCCCATAGAATCTCAGGGGAACTCTCTTGCGGCGATCATCCGGCCATGTAGAATTTTACACCTACCCCCATAGGGGTCAAGGGGCTTTACAAAAAACAAAAATAAAAACGTACGAGCCCCGTAACCGCCGGGGCTCGCAGCAAGCCGAAATTGAGGGGCTAACGCCCAAGCACCTCTTTAAGACAGCTCCTGGTTCTATCAAGCCCTTCCTTCACGTCCTCCAGAGGAACGTTTAGGGCGGGACGGAACCTCACGGACCTGTCGCCGCACGGGAGCACCAGCATGTGCTTGGCCCAGCAGGCTTTGATGAACTTATCCCTAAGCTTTGAGTCCTTGAGGTCGTAGGCGCACATCAGCCCCTTTCCCCTGACGTTGGAGACCACATCCGGGAACTCCCGGCGGATCTCCTCAAGACCGTTCAGCAGCGCAGGACCGGCGGTGTTGGAGACGTAATCCAGGATGTGGTCGTCCCTGTATATCTCCAGGTACCTGGTGGCCCTCACCATGTCCACCACGGAACCTCCCCAGGTGGAGTTTATACGGCTCGACACGGAGAAGCAGTTGTCGGGAACCTCGTCTATCCTAGGACCCGCCACTATGCCGCAAACCTGGGCCTTCTTGCCGAAGCTGAAGATGTCGGGCATCACCCCGTGATGTTCAAAGGCCCACATCTTGCCGGTTATCCCCATGCCGCACTGAACCTCGTCGAATATGAGAAGTATGTCGTTCTCGTCAGCTATCTCCCGAAGGGCCTTGAAGAACTCCGTGCGAAAGTGGTTGTCCCCGCCCTCACCCTGGATGGTCTCTATTACGATGGCGCAGATGTCGTCGGGGTTGTCGGATATGGCCTGCTTTATCTGCTTTATGGCCACCGCCTCTAGCCACTCAACCTCTCCCACGTGCTCCTCCAGGGGGAACGTGATCTTCGGGTTGAGAACCCGGGGCCACTTATACTTGGCAAAGAACTGGTACTTGTTGGGGTCATGGGTGTTGGTGACGGAAAGGGTGTAGCCGCTGCGTCCGTGGAAAGCCTCGTGGAAGTGGATGACCTTGGTGCCCCTGCGGCCCGCCACGGCGTCCCCCTTGCCTATCTTCCCCGCCTGAAGCAGCTTGCGGACCTTCCAGTCCATGGCCACCTTGAAGGCGTTCTCCACCGCCAGCGTGCCGTAGTCTATGAGGAAGAGGTGGTTGAAGCCCTTGGGCATGGCCACCTCTCGGAAGGTCTTTACGAACTCCGCCATCTCATGGGTATATATGTCCGAGTTGGCAACCTTGTTTATGGCGGCCTTGAATATCTTCTCCTTGAACTCATCGTTGGCCAGCTTGGGGTGGTTCATTCCAAAGGGTGCGGACGCAAAGAACGTGTAGAAATCAAGCCAAACGTCCCCGTTGATGGCGTTGACTATACGACTTCCCTGGGACTTATCCATGTCTATCACTATGTCAAAACCGTCCCGGAGCATCACGGACTCGATTTCCTTGAAGACCTCCGCCGCAGATACAGAGTATTTAACCATTCTTCTCTACCCTCCCGGGGCAGCGCCCCCAAGTTTAGTGGGTAAATATTACGACTATTATGCCCACCACACAAGTCAGAGAAGAACGAAAATATCTAACAATTCAGAATAAAAACTGGTTTTTATGATGTAGATATTTTTGACCTGGGTTTCACTCGATATGGGGACTTTGTGTTATTTGGTTTATTTATTGGTTGGTTTGGCTTATAACAACACACAGGAACCGTCTAAAGATCAGGGAACGGAGAGGCATCAAGAAGCTCCTCTATCTCTTCAAGCCGCCACAGCCTACCCTCCTCTCCCATGCCAGGACATCTCCGGGACTCGCGCTCCCAGTTCTCCTTGGAGGACATAACGGATCTCCAAAAGGGAAAAAGAGAACATTGGGCCGGACGGACGGGATAAACCAAACACCTGTTGCTCTCAGGATCCAGCATCACACAGTCCCCGTTGGGACGCTCCCTCAAGCTCTGCCGACCCCAACGAAAGGTCATGTAACGCTTTCTGAACTCATCCTCCGACATGCCAAGGTGCTCCGCCATGGCAAGCACCTCCCCATCGGTCATCCAGATGGCTCCGGGCTCCCCCCTGCAACAGCGGCCACAGCCAAGACAGGTAAACCTAACCCCCTGAGAGTACCACCTATCCCCTTCCATCCCCTTCTCCCTCCGCTTTCACTGCCCCCTTCATCTGCTCGTAAAGAACCCTCCAAAGGCCCACGCCCCCAGCCTCGCTCAAGGCCTCCGACGCCATCTCCACCGCCGTGTCCTCCAAAGGACCGAAGGGCCGCTTCCTATCCTCACCCCCTATCCTCCGGGAGGAGGCCAACATCTCCTTCCAAAGCTGGGACAAAAATATACCCTCAAACTGCTTGCAAGCCCTCTCCAGCTTCCTCAACTTCTCCTCCGCTACCCCCTGACTCAACGCCGACCCGCCGGACACCACCCTGTCAACCGCCACCGAAGATCACCCCCAAGACGAACGTTCCACCCATCTCAAGAAGGACCACGTCCTACTGTATGACCAACTGCCCCTGAAGCGCCCCCGCCTGATCCAGGGCCTGAAGGATAGGGATGAGATCCCTGGGGCTGGCGCCGACGGCGTTCAAAGCCTTGACAAGATCCGCCACCGTGGAGGCCTCGGGCAGCATCACCACCTGCCCGCCGCCCTCCTCAGCCTTCACGTCGGTCCTGGGCAGCACCTGGGTCTTCCCACCGGACAACGGATTCGGCTGGCTCGCCTCCGGCCTCTCGGAAACCTTCACCGTAAGGTTCCCGTGGGCCACCGCCGCAGGGGACAGCTTAACCTCCCCACCCATCACCACCGTCCCGGTCCGCTCGTTCACCACCACCCGGGCCATGACGTCCGGCGCAACCCGAAGACCCTCTATGGAGGATATGAAACCCGTAATACCTCCCTTAGCGCCCGCCGGAGGCAAAACCTCCACCCTGCCGGCATCCACCGCCGATGCAACACCCCCGTACTTCTTGTTTATGGCATCCGCAATCCTCTGGGCGGTGGTGAAGTCCGGCCGTCTTAACAAAAGCACCAGACGCCCCGCCGGGGCCACCGACGAATCAACCCCCTGCTCCACTATGGCTCCACCGGGTATCCGAGCCACCGTCTGGAAGTTCTTGACCGTCTGGGCTCCCTGCCCCCCGGCGCTGAAACCCCCTATCGAAAGAGGCCCCTGGGCCACCGCGTAAACCCTCCCGTTGGCGGCCCTAAGGGGTGTCTGGAGCAAGACCCCCCCCTGCAGGCTCTTGGCATCCCCCAAGGCGCTCACCAGCACGTCCAACGTCTGCCCAGGCGACACGAAGGGGGGCAGCTCACAGGTTACCGACACCACCGCCGCGTTCTTGGACTTTATGACCTTTGGATCCACGTTAAGGCCGTAGTTCAAGGCCATGTTGGACAACATCCTCATGGCCATGTCTCCCTTGTCACCGGTGCCGGAAAGACCAACCACCAACCCCATGCCAACCAGCTGGTTGGGTCTTGCACCCTCAAGAGCCACCAGGTCCTTTATCCTAACCTCAACCCCAAAAGCGGCGGAGCAGACGAAAACCGCCGCCAAGGCAAACACAACGGACTTAAACCTCATTGGGCAAAACCTCCCGATGCTCAAAAGCCCTAGAACAAGGCCTGTATTATCTGGGTAAAAAGACCGGGCCGCTGAACCCTGCTCACAGACCCCTTGCCCTCCACCCTTATCTCCGCGTTGGCCACCCTGTTGCTGGGTATGGTGTTCCCAACCCCCACGTCCTCGGGCCTTATCACGCCGGTAAAGCTGATCTTCAACTTCTCCTCCTGGGTCACCACGTCCCTCTGCCCCACTATAACCATGTTGCCGTTGGGCAGAACCTCCGTCACCACACAGCTTATGGAAGTGGTGAGGTTGTGCTTCCTCTCCGTCTTGCTGTTCCCCGATGAATTGGAGGATCCACCTATGGAAAAGGCCTTTATGAAGTCCAAGATCCCGGTGCCGTCTTTTATCCCGCTGCTGTCGCTCTTGCTGGTTGTGAGCTTCCCCTCGTCCTTGGTATCCGTGGTCTCGGAGACCTGAACCGTCACTATGTCCCCCACCTTGGATGGCCGCCGATCCGCGAAGAGCCCTCCCCCGTCCTGCCAAAGGGACTCTCCGTACCCAGGGGAACCGAGGACTAGAAAAAACAGCGCCCCAAGCCAAAGGAACCTGCCCCTACAAAACATCAGCCGTCTCCCCCTTCTACCCGCACAACCCCTGGGCCCTCCACCACACCGGAAATAACCCTCCTGCTGGCAAGGTTCATCACCCTCACCCTCTCGCCTACCCGGCCGCTGTCCACGCTGCGCCCCAAGGCAATTACCTCCACGCCCCCCACGGCACACACCAACGAAACCTGCTGGCCTCCGGACACCGCGGCCTCACCATCCAAAGACGACCCCTTAACAATACCTCCGGATCTTACGGGAAGGCGAACCACCCGTCCCTCCACCTGTTCGATGGAACTTGGAATATCCCCAAAACCAGTCCTCTCCGAAAGGCCAAGGGCCACGGAAGCCCTGTCCACCCTTTGGCCCCGCCGAAGCGGCACAAGGGCCACCACCACCGGCTGATGCCACCGGAGGGACACCCTCCTTAGCTCTTCGGACTGAGGCCCCTTCACATATACGAACGGGAAACCATCCCTGAACCCCAAGGGTATGACAATCTCCCCCGAAGGGACCTCCAACAACACCTCCACCCGCCAGGGCCACCTGGCAAGCCTGGCAAGGCGGATTTCTAAGGAATCCTCCCCCTTGCGCACCACCCTGGACGCGCTTGGCATGTCCAACCTAACCGACACGCCCAAAGGCTTAAGGCGCCTCATGGAACTCAATACCCGGTCCCTCAAGAGCAGCCCACCTGGGGCCTCCAACAACACCCCACCCGCCAACAGGCAGTCCCTCTTAGAACCCTCTAAGGTCCCATACTCTCCAAGGTAAAACCTAAAATCCCTAGCCCTAATCTCCCCAGGAAGCCTCACCAACACCTCCCCGCCCCAAACCTCCCAGGGCAACGAAAGGATGAGGATGAGGCAAAAGAGCACCCGCCAAAAACGACGCCGGCGGACCCCATGAGGGCACCGCCGGATCTCAAACCCCAAGGGGAACAGGCCTCTTAGAACCATCACACCAAAGCTACCGCCTCAGGTTGTTGGCTATCCTCAAAAGCTCGTCGGCGGTGGATATGGTCTTGGAGTTGGCCTCGTAGGCCCTCTGGGCTACTATCATGTTCACCATCTCCTCCACCACCTGTACGTTGGCCATCTCCAACGTCCTCTGGATGGTGTTGCCCAACCCCTCTTCTCCAGGGTTCCCCACTATGGGCGCTCCGCTGGCGGGGGTCTCTATGAACAGGTTCTTCCCCAACGCCTTCAACCCACCGGGGTTCACGAAACGGGCAAGCTGGATCTGTCCAATCTCCTGGGGGTTGGGATCCCCCGGGAGCAACACCGACACTTGGCCGGTGGGGCTTATTATTATCTCCTTGGCGTTGTTGGGCACCGTCACGGCGGGCTCCAAAAGATAACCGTCGGCGGTAACTATCTGGCCGTTGCCATCGATGCGCCACGACCCATCCCGGGTGTAGGCCACGGTGCCATCGGGCATGGTGACCTGGAAAAACCCATCCCCCTCTATGGCCACGTCGGTGGGGTTACCGGTCACCTGCATGTTACCCTGACCCATTATCCTGCTGGTCCCCGCCACCCGGGAGCCTAAGCCCACCTGAATCCCGGTGGGTATCATGGAGGCAGGCTCCACAGGAGCCCCGGGCTCCCGATCTATCTGATACATGAGATCCTGGAAATCCGCCCTGAGCTTCTTGAACCCAGAGGTGTTCACGTTGGCCAGGTTATGGCTTACCACGTCCAGGTTGGTCTGTTGGGCTATCATGCCGGTGGCACCGGACCAAAGGGAACGTATCATCCCTCTCTACCTCCTTTAACTGGGCCTGCCGAAGGAGTTGGACAGCCGGGAGGACAGCTCGTCCTGAATGGTAACCGTCTTGGCCGCCGCCTCGTAAGCCCTGTTGGCCTCTATCATCTTGGTCATCTCCTCCACCACGTTGACGTTGGACCTCTCAAGGAAACCCACCGCCAGCTTAACGTTCTCCACGTCCTCGGGGACTCCCGAGTACTGGGTCTCGGAGAGCAGGGACTTCCCCTCATGGCGAAGCCTCGAGGGGGTGGCAAACCGAACAACCCTTATCCTGCCCTGGGCCTCCCCGTCGACGAAGACCTGCCCGTCGTCGCCTATCTGAACGTCAACCCCTTCGCCTATCTCTATGGGGCCGCCATCCCCCATGACCAACATGCCATCGTGGGTGACCAGCTGCCCCTGATCATTCCTTTGGAAGTGCCCCGACCTGGTGTAGAACGTGTTGCCAGCCCCGTCCTGCACCACGAAGAACCCGTCCCCCTCTATGGCCAGGTCAAAAACCGACCCGGTCCTCTCAAAGGCCCCCGGAGCGGTCCTCATGGCGGTCTCGTGAAGCACGTTGGCCAATGACAGGTCCCCTATGGTTATCCTGCCGCTGGGGACGAAGGACTCCTTCACCACCGGATCCATGACCTTCTCTATACGATCCATGAGCTCCTCCGGGAAGGACTTGTTAACCCCTATCCTGGCCCTGAAACCGGACGTGTCCACGTTAGCCAGGTTGTTACCCACCACGTCCAACATCTTCTCCTGGACCAACATGGCGGACGTACCCGCATATATAC
>JAOACP010000037.1 GCA_026417795.1 Thermanaerothrix sp. | reverse complement strand
CCTTGGGGCAGGACTTGACTTAGGGTGATGAGATGAACGCTGGGTTTGAGGATTGGTATCCCGTTGTGGTCTTAGGGGGCGGGCACGGGGGCTGCGAGGCCGCCCTGGCCTCCGCCAGGATGGGGGTCCCTACGCTGCTTTTGAACATGAACCTGGAGAACACCGCCTTGATGGCCTGCAACCCCTCCATAGGGGGTCCTGCTAAGGGACACCTCACCAGGGAGGTGGACGCCATGGGGGGCTTCCAGGCCCTGGCGGCGGACCTGTCGGCTCTGCAGATCCGCTGGCTCAACACATCCAAGGGGCCCGCGGTGAGGACCTTGAGGGTTCAGTGCGACATGTGGGACTTCCACAGGGCCTACAGGGAAAGGGTTGAGTCCCAGGAGAACCTGCACGTCCTTCAGGCGGAGGGGGTGGACATATGGGTTGAGGACGGGGCGGTGAGGGGCGTTAAGACCTCCTTGGGCAGCGTCATAGGCTGCAGGTCCCTGGTGCTGGCACTGGGCACCTATACGGGGGCTGCGGTTTACGTGGGGCTCAACCGGTTCGAAGCGGGGCCCATGGGAAACCTGGGGTCCTACGGGATAGTCCAGTCGTTGAGAGGCCTGGGCCTTCGGATAGGCAGGCTCAAAACCGGCACTCCCCCCAGGATCCACAAGGACACGGTTGATTGGAACTCCATCCCAATGCAGGAGGGGGACGGAAGCCCCTTGGCCATGAGCATCTTCTCAAGGCCCAGGGTGCTGGAGGGCTTCCGGTGCGGATGCACCAGGACCAGCCTTGAGACCCACAGGATAATAGAGGCCTCCCTGGACCGAAGTCCCCTTTACACGGGGATGATCCAGGGGAAGGGGCCCAGGTACTGTCCATCCATAGAGGACAAGGTGGTCCGCTTCCCCCAGCGGGAGTCCCACCCGGTGTTCCTGGAGCCGGTGGGCAGGGCTTCCAACGAGATATACGTCCAGAACATGTCCACCTCCCTGCCCTACGACGTGCAGGTGCGCATGATAAGGACCCTTCCGGGATGTGAGAGGGCCCGGATACTTAAGCCCGGTTACGCCATAGAGTACTTCTTCGTGGACCCAACCCAGCTGGAGCCCTGGCTTGAGGTGAAGTCCGTCAAGGGGCTCTTCCTTGCGGGGCAGATAAACGGCACCTCCGGTTACGAGGAGGCGGCGGCCCAGGGTCTTTTGGCGGGGGCCAACGCAGGGCTCTTTGCCATGGATTCCCGGGAGAGGCTGGTGCTTGGCCGCCACGAGGCTTACGCGGGGGTGCTTGTGGACGACCTGGTGACCAAGGGCACCGCCGAGCCCTACAGGATGCTTACCAGCCGCTGCGAGCACCGGTTGAGGCTAAGGCACGACAACCCGGACGTGAGGCTATCCGAGAGGGCCAGGTCATTGGGGCTCCTTGGGGACCTGGAGTGGCGGGTGGTGCTCTCCCGCATGGCGGAGAGGGACAGGATAAGGGAGGCCCTCAAGGGGACCACGGTGCACCCCACCGACCGGGTGAGGAGCTTTCTTGCCTCCATCGGGTCATCCCCCATAGAGGAGCCAGTGAAGGCCGTGGAGTTGGCTAAAAGGCCGGAGGTTCAGTGGGAGCACCTGGTGGAGATAACCGGCATCACCGGGGATCAGGAGGCGGGGTACCACGTGGTGGTGGAGGAGAAGTACCGGGGCTACGTGGAGCGGGAGGATCGGCACGTGGAGCGGCTCAAGGGGATGGAGGGCCTCTTAATACCGGAGCACCTGGATTACGACCGGGTGGATGGGCTTCTGTCCGAGAGCCGGGAGAAGCTCAAGGCCGTGCGCCCAAGGACCCTGGGCCAGGCTGGCCGCATATCGGGTGTGACGCCGGCGGACCTGCAGGTGCTTTGGATGCACATACTTCAAGGGGGTCGGGGTCGGTGAAGTCCTTCCGGGAGCTGCTGGACTTATGCGGCGGCGAGGTGAAGCTGGGGCTCATGCTGGACCGGCTTAAGACCGACTGGCCTTGCCTGGTTAAGCCCGTTTTGGCAAGGCGCACCAGGCCGGTGGCCTATGAGGAAGGGGTTCTTGTGGTGTCATGTTCCAGCTCTTCGGTGGTCACCGCCTTGAAGATGGATAAGCGGGGCATACTCACCGCCCTTCAGAGGCTTGGATACCCCATAAGGGACATAAGGGCCGTGGGCGGAGGAAGCTTTCAGGAGCGTCCTATAGAGGTCAAGCCCATGGTGAGGAAGCGCAAGCCGGTTAAGAGGTCCGAGCCGGATCCCGAGGAGGTTAGGAGGGCGGAGGAGAGGCTTAGGCGGCACGTGTTGGACCCGGAGGTTTTAAGGGCCATGGCGCGGCTCATGGCCTTGTGGTCAAAATCCGGTGGCCGGGGTGCTTAAGTTTTTCGGAATATTATATAATGGTCTGGTATCCCCTGGCGGGGGCTTACCGCAGAGGGGTTTTCGATGGAGTAGAAAATAAACAGCGAAGGGGTCATGAGGATTTGAGTTCTTTTCCCGAACTTAGGATAGGCAAGCACAGGCCCAGGTATCCGCTGATCCAGGGCGGAATGGGAGTGATGATATCGGGGCCTAAGCTGGCCGGGGCGGTGGCGGCGTGCGGCGGCGTTGGCACCATAGCCAGCGTGGGGATAGCCTGTGAGTCCCCTTATTTTGACGGCCGGAACTACTTCGAGGCCAACCAGCAGGCGTTGAAGGACGCCTTGAAGCAGGCCCGGGAGAAGGCCCCGGAGGGGGTTTTAGCGGTTAACTGCATGTGCGCGCTTACGGACTACGACACCCAGGTGAGATCCGCCTGCGAGGGGGGGGCGGACGTGATAATATCCGGCGCCGGCCTTCCGCTCAAGCTTCCGGAGCTCACCACGGACTTTCCCGACGTGGCGCTGGTTCCCATCGTGAGCTCTCTCAAGGCGGCGGACCTCATAGTCCGCCGGTGGGAGAAGCAGTACAAGCGCCTTCCCGACGGAGTGGTGGTGGAGACCCCCCTGCACGCGGGGGGGCATCTTGGGGCCACCAAGATGGAGCACGTGACGGACCCGGACTTCTCGCTGGAGACCGTGGTGCCCCAGATAGTAAGGTACTTCGAGGAAGAGGTAAAAGCCCACGTGCCGGTCATAGCCGCGGGGGGCATCTTCGACCGCTCCGACGTGGAGAGGGCCTTCTCCCTCGGGGCCAAGGGGGTCCAGATGGGCACTAGGTTCGTCTGCACCGAGGAGTGCGACGCGTCGGATCGTTTCAAGCAGGCCTACCTGGACGCCAATGAGGAGGACGTGGTGGTGATAATGAGCCCCGTGGGGATCCCCGGCAGGGCATTGAGGAACCCCTTCGTGGAGCAGTACCTGTCCGGTTCCGTGGAGAGCAAGCCATGCATCGCCCGGTGCCTGTCCCACTGCACTTACATAAAGACCCGTCAGACCTTCTGCATCGCCCAGGCCCTGGTGGACGCCTACCGGGGCAACTGGGAGACGGGGCTCTTCTTCTGCGGGGACAACGTGACCAGGTGCTCCAGGATCGAAAAGGTGGAGGACATATTCCGGGAGATGTTCCAGTAACGGCGAGGAACGACCGCCTAAGACCCAAGGGGCGGTCGTTTTTTTGTTAAGCTAAGGAGGTCTTCCATCGCCGCCGCCAGGGGGCGAACCGAGCGAGGTCCCATGGGGCGGGCCTTTGAAGCGGATTTTAAGCTTCCGGTGTTGACAGTCCAAGGCCTTTGATGTTCAATGAGTGGGCGGGGTTAAACTAAATTGGTTTTAGAAGGAGGGGGACCGCAGATGAGGGTGTCCGATCTGGTTCAGAGTGGCGATTGGAAGGGTGAGAAGCACGTTCCGGTCATAGAGGCTCCGTCTTCGGTGAAGGCCGGGGAGGCCTTCGAGGTCATAGTTTCCGTCGGCAAGGAGATACCGCACCCCAACACCACGGAGCATCACATCCGTTGGATCCAGCTCTTCTACAAGCCCGAGGGGGGCAAGTTCGCCTACGAGGTTGGAAAGGTCACCTTCGAGGTCCACGGGGAGTCCACCGACGGGGCCAACCAGGGTCCCGCCTACACCGAGCCCTTCGGAGTCTTCAAGCTGAAGGCATCCAAGAACGGAACCTTGGTGGCGTTGTCCTACTGCAACATCCACGGCCTTTGGGAGAGCAGCGCGGAGGTAAAGGTGGAGTAGCCCCTTAGGCCTTCGTCTTGAAGGGCCCTAAGGTCATGACGGGTCTTCTGCAGATACGGTCAATAAAGCCATAAAAACAAAAAAGTTGACAGAACAAGGGGGCGGGCCCAAAGGTCCGCCCCCCTCTTTTCATCCGTTCCCACTTGCCCGCCCTTACTTGGCCCTGCTGGGCTGCTTCCGTGGGTTTTAGCTCTTCTTCCAGCTCCCTTACAGGACCGGTCCTTCGGCGTGGAATGGCTTCCTGCAAGAGGTCCCTTGGAGCTTCAATTTTATTGTATATGATTTTAAGACTTTTCCATCTTGGACATATGGAGTATAGACTTTTAATTTTCTTCGTTCTATATTGAAAACCATTGAAAGGCTTGGAAAGGAGGGGTTTTTAGGTAGTTAAGCGTTTAAGCATGCGTTTTTGTGTTGTTGTGGGCCATAGCGTTTGGAGAGGAGGAAGTTTTCGTGCGAAAGGTTTCCCTTCTTGTGCTCTTAGCGGCGTTGTGTCTTTCGTCGGTTCCAGCCTTCGGCGCCGAGAAGCCCGTGTACGGCGGCACCTTGGTCTATCGTGAGTCCGCGGATCCTCCCAAGATCGACCCCGCCTTTGCCACCGACACCACCTCCGACCGGGCTCTTAACCTGATCTTCGAGACATTGGTGGTAAACGACCCGGACGGGAAGAAGATACTGCCGGGCCTTGCGGAGTCCTGGAGCATAAACAAGGACGCCACGGTGTTCACCTTCAAGCTCCGCAAGGGTGTCAAGTTCCACAAGGTGAGCGAGGGCAAACCCACGCTTAACAAGGGGCGTGAGGTCAAGGCGGAGGACGTGAAGTACTCCTTCGAGCGGTTGGTGCGCCTTAAGAGCCCCAGGGCCTACTTCGTGGAGCAGATAAAGGGCTACAAGGCCTTCAGCGAGGGCAAGGCCAAGGAGTGGGAGGGGATAAAGGTGATAGACCCCTACACGGTGCAGTTCACCCTGGACTATCCCTTCGCCCCGTTCCTGTCGGTGCTGGCGTACTCGGCGTTCAGCGTAGTGCCCAAGGAGGACGCGGAGAAGTGGGGGAAGGACTTCAACTTCCACCCGGTGGGCACGGGCCCCTTCGTTCTTAAGGAGTGGAAGCACGACCAGAATTTCGTGGTGGAGCGGAATAAGGACTACTGGGGCAAGGACGCCCAGGGCAACCGGCTTCCTTATCTGGATCGGATCGAGTTCCGGGTGGTGCCCGACGACTCGGTGGCATGGCTTGAGTTCCAGAAGGGCAACATAGACATCCTTCCCGACGTGCCCGACGAGTACTACAAGGAGTGCCTTGCCAAGTACGCGCCCAAGAAGCTCTTCCAGCAGCGTCCCTGGGTGGGCACCTACTACATCGGCATGAACATGTCGAAGCCCCCCTTCAAGGACAATCAGAAGCTTCGCCAGGCCCTCAACTACGCCATAGACCGGGACGCCATAAACAAGCTGGTCATAAACGGCCGTTACCTGGTGAACAAGGGGGTCCTGCCTCCCGGCATGCCGGGCTACAACCCGAACCTGAAGGGCTACAAGTACGATCCCGCGAAGGCCAAGAAGCTTTTAGCCGAGGCTGGGTACCCCAACGGGCTAGAGGTGGAGCTGCAGTTCAACAACAACCAGCGGCACAAGTCGGTGTGCGAGGCGGTGCAGGCGCAGCTCTCCCAGATAGGGGTCAACGTGAAGCTCAAGGAGCTTGACTGGGGCGTGCACCTTGACACCTGCGACCGGGGCGAGACCCAGATGTTCCGGATGGGCTGGGTTGTGGACTACATGGACCCGGACAACTTCCTCTTTGTTAACCTGCACTCCTCCAACTTCGGTTCCAAAGGGAACTACGCTTTCTACAAGAACCCCAAGGTGGACAAGCTTCTGGAGGAGGCGCGCAGCAACCCCAACTGGGACCAGCGGATGAAGCTCTACCGCCAGGCGGAGCAGATGATAGTGGACGATGCGCCTTGGATCTTCCTCTTCGCCTACACCACCAGCCTGGTTCATCAGGATGACGTCAAGAACGTGAAACTCCCTGCCATGGGGGACTACAAGACCGACCTTGCCACGGTATGGAAGGTGAAGAAGTAGGGAAGCAGCTGTCTTAACCGGTCCCCGGGGGCTTTGGATGAAACGGCTCCCGGGGCTGGATCTCACCACGGTATCCTTAGGAGGTGCGGCTTTGTTCCAGTACGTGCTGAGGAAGCTGTTGGTATCCATTCCGGTGGTGTGGGGAGTGGTTACCGTCATATTCATACTGATGGCGGTGGTGCCCGGCGATCCCGCCAGGATAATGATGGGCCAGCGGGGGGACCCGGAGACGCTGGCCCGCATAAGGGCGGACCTTGGGTTGGACAAGCCCTTGGCGGTCCAGTACATGGACTTCATGGGCAAGCTTGTGAGGGGGGACCTGGGCAAGTCCTACAGGACCAACGAGTCGGTGACCGAGGCCATCTCCGCCCGCTTCGGGGCCACCATGAGGCTGGCGCTGTGGGCCATAGTGGTGGCCACCCTGGTGGGGGTGGCGGCGGGCATAATGTCCGCGGTTAAGCAGTACTCCCTCTTCGACTACTCCGCCATGTTCCTGGCCATAGCGGGCGTCAGCGCCCCGGTGTTCTGGTTCGGGCTTCTGCTTTTGTTGGTGTTCGCTTATTGGCTCCACCTGGTTCCAGGGGTGGGATACGGTGACGGGTCCTTCCGGTACCTGGTCCTTCCGATGCTGGCGCTGGGCTTGAGGCCCGCGGCCATAATAGCCCGTCTTACCAGGTCCTGCATGCTGGAGGTCCTGAGCATGGACTACATAAGGACCGCCAGGGCCAAGGGCCTTTCGGAGTGGACGGTGATAACCAAGCACGCCCTTAAGAACGCAATGATCCCGGTGGTAACCATAGTGGGGGCGGAGATGTCGGGGCTTCTGTCCGGGGCGGTGCTCACCGAGACGGTGTTCGCCTGGCCCGGCATAGGACGCCTGGCGGTGGAAGCCCTGGTGGCCCGGGACTTTCCCATGATAAGGGGCACCGTCATCGTGATAGCCCTCATATTCCTGGTGGCCAACCTCATAGTGGACCTCTCCTACGGGCTCTTTGACCCCAGGATCCGCTACGACTAGGGGGTGTGGTTAGTGAGCGTAAGCGACAACGTTCAGGTCAACGTGTGCAACCCCATCCAGGAGGAGCCCAAGCCCAGGAGCCTCTGGAAGGACGCTTGGATGCGGTTCAAGCGCAACAAGCTGGCCATGGCGGGCCTTGTGATGACGGTCACCATAATACTGGCGGCGGTGTTCGCCCCCGCCATAGCTCCATACGACCCGGTGAAACAGCTCATATGGACCGAGGGGATGAACGTGCGGCTTGCCCCTCCTTCCGCCCAGCACATAATGGGAACGGACCTCTACGGCAGGGACATCTTCAGCCGCATCCTCTACGGGGCCAGGATATCCCTTCAGATCGGCATATTCGCAACCCTGGTGTCCCTGGTGGTGGGCATACCCCTTGGGGCCCTGGCGGGCTACGCCGGCGGATGGGTGGACGACGTGATCTCCTGGTTCATGAACGTGATCTACGCCTTTCCGTTCCTGCTCTTCGTCATGGCGGTGGTGGCGGTCTTCAAGGACCCGGGGCTTACCACGGTCTACGTGGCCATAGGGCTCATAAACTGGGTGTCCATAGCCAGGGTCTTGAGGGCCCAGTTCATGCAGTTAAGGGAGATGGAGTTCGTGGAGGCCGCCAAGGCCCTTGGGCTTCCCACCTGGAAGATCCTCTTCGGCCACATCCTCCCCTCCGCCCTGGCGCCGGTGATAGTCCAGGCCACCATGGGCATGGGAGGCATAATCATGATAGAGGCGGGGCTTGCGTTCCTGGGCTTCGGCGCCCAGCCCCCCACCCCATCCTGGGGGCTCATGATATCCGAGGGACAGCGGTACCTGGCGGTGGGCAAGTGGTGGTGGTCCATATTCCCGGGCCTTGCCATCATGTACACCGTCCTTGCCTTCAACTTCCTTGGGGACGGCCTCAGGGACGCCCTGGACGTTCGGATGAAGCGATAGGAGGTGCTTTTGGATGCTCCTTTCCATAGAGTCCCTTAGGACCTCCTTCCACACGGACCACGGGGTTGTGAAGGCGGTGGACGGGGTCAGTTTCTCCATAAAGCCCGGCGAGACGTTGTGCGTGGTGGGAGAGTCGGGATGCGGAAAGTCGGTTACCGCCCTTTCGGTGATGGGGCTTCTGCAGAAGCCCTCGGGCCGGGTGGACGGGGGGCGGATAGTCTTCGAGGGAACCAACCTGCTTGAGCTGCCGGAGCAGGAGATGAGGAAGGTGCGGGGGAACTCCATATCCATGATATTCCAGGAGCCCATGACCAGCCTCAACCCGGTGTTCACCGTGGGCGACCAGATAAGGGAGCCCCTCATGCTCCACCAGGGGCTAAACAGGCAGCAGGCGGACGAGCGGGCCCTGGAGATGCTGGTGAAGGTGGGGATTTCGGAGCCCAAGAAACGGCTTGAGTCCTATCCGCACCAGATGTCCGGCGGCATGAGGCAGAGGGTCATGATAGCCATGGCCCTGGCGTGCAACCCGAAGCTTCTGATCGCCGACGAGCCCACCACCGCCCTGGACGTCACGGTCCAGGCCCAGATACTGGACCTCATGAGGAACCTTAAGAAGGACTTCGGGTCCGCCATAATGATGATAACCCACGACCTTGGGGTGGTGGCGGAGATGGCGGACCGGGTGGTGGTCATGTACGGCGGCCAGGTGGTGGAGGAGGCCCTGGTTAGGGAGGCCTTCAAGGACCCCCTGCTCCCGTACACCAAGGGGCTTCTGGAGTCCATACCGAGGCTCGACGAGGACCGGGAGAAGCTGCCGGTGATACCCGGTTCCGTGCCGGATCCGAGGTACTTCCCCAAGGGCTGCCGGTTCTCCAACCGCTGCCGCCACTGCTCCGGGCGATGCGTGAACGAGAACCCGCCCCTGTACCTTTTGGAGGACGGAAGGAAGACCAGGTGTTTCCTCTACGACGGGGACAAGAGGGTCAAGGGGGTTGAGAAGCATGACTGAGCCCATATTGGAGGTGCAGGGCCTTTACAAGCACTTCCCCATAAGGAAGGGGCTGTTCCGCTCCGTGGTGGGGCACGTTAAGGCGGTGGACGGGGTTTCCCTCAGGATCCCCAGGGGCAAGACCTTAGGTCTGGTTGGGGAGTCCGGCTCCGGCAAGACCACCACCGGCAGGGCGCTTTTGCACCTTATAGAGCCCACCGGGGGGACCGTGAGGTTCCAGGGGGTTGACGTGTCGCAGAAGCTAAAGGAGGACCCCCGGTGGGTGAGGAGGTCCATGCAGATAATCTTCCAGGACCCCTACGGCAGCTTGAACCCCCGGCGGACCGTGATGGACATAGTGGGGGAGGCGCCCCTTTACCACCGCATAGTGGAGCCGTCGGAGCTTCAGGACTACGTGGGGCAGGTGCTGGAGATGAGCGGCCTTAAGCGCACCGACGCCATGCGGTACCCCCACGAGTTCTCCGGAGGCCAGCGCCAGAGGATAGGGATAGCCAGGGCCCTGGCGGTGAAGCCCAGCTTTATGGTGTGCGACGAGCCGGTGTCCGCCTTGGACGTGTCCATAAGGAGCCAGATACTGAACCTTCTGAAGGACCTTAGGGACCAGCTGGGGCTTACGTACCTCTTCATTTCCCACGATATGTCGGTGGTTCGCCACATATCGGACCACGTGGCGGTCATGTACCTGGGCAAGCTGGTGGAGTCCGCGCCGAAGGTGGATTTCTTCCGGGAACCGCTGCACCCCTACTCAAAGGCGCTGCTGTCCGCCATACCGCTTCCGGACCCGGAGGCCAAGCGGGAGAGGATAATACTTGAGGGAGACGTGCCATCTCCTGTGAACCCCCCGTCGGGATGCCGCTTCCATCCAAGGTGCCCCTACGTGATGGAGAGGTGCGCTTCCGAGGAGCCTCCCCTGGCGGACGTGGGAGGTAGGGAGGTGGCCTGCTGGCTTCACTGCCGGTAAGCTCAAAGGGGGACTCTCTGGGGGGCGGGAACCCGCCCCCCGTCTTTTTGGATGCCCTCGGGGGACGGGTCTTTTCTTTTGAGGTTTCTCGGTCTAATATTCAATAATTGAACTATAAAATCACCGGAGGGGGGTATGAGAGATGAGAAGGGTTTTGCTGGTTATCTCCGCGTCGGTCTTGATGTCGTTCCTTGCCGCCGGCTTGGCCTTTGGGTCCATGAACAAGAGGGAACAGGGCGTAAGGCTTGGCATGGACTTAAGGGCCAGGATAATGTCCGAATCGTACCATTCCAGGAGCGACCTTGCCCTTTGGCGCAAGCTTCTGAACGACCCCTCCTCAAGCCCAAAGGAGCGCATAGGGGCGGGCCTTGCCCTGGCGGACCGTCTCTTTCCGGAGGGGGATTTGTCCAGGTGGGAGGATATAAGGGGTTTCCTTGGGGATTCCGGGGTTCCCAAGTCCCTTGCGGCGGCGGACGCGGTGCTTTTTACGTCGTACCTGGCGGTGGAGGCGCTGCCTTCGGGGGAGGGCATGTGGCTTGCGTACGTGTTGATGGAGCCCTTCTTCCGGTCCGACTCGGCCAGGATGGCCTTTGGCAGGACCTGTCCCGCTCCCGTGGCGGAGATGATGAAGAAGATGGCCCAAGCGGGGGTTGCGCCGCCGGAGGGTTGGCCGGAGCCCTTTGATGTGGTTGGGTTCCTGCCCCTTGGGGCCCCGGTTTCCGGGTCCGTCTCACCGGATCAGGTGGCCCTGTACGGCATGTGGAGGATGGACCGGGAGGGAAGGATAAGGTTGGACGCCAAGGACCTGGCCTGGGACCGGGAGGAAGGGGCGGTCTACAGGATATCCGGCGAATAATAGGATCTAGTTATTTGAAAAGTTCGAAATAGACAGGATGTAGTTGACAAAATATCTCGTAAGGTGCTTGAATACCCCCAAGCCTCGCCGCTTGGGGGTTTTTAAAATTTTAAAATCCCAGTGAAATCCATTGCGCGGCGGGAGTGGTTGTGGGATTTTAAAGTTGTAAAATCTAAACTTCCTCGGGTGAACGGGAAGCCGGTGAAAGTCCGGCGCGGACCCGCCACTGTGAGCCTGACCTTGCGCGCGTTATCCACTGGGAGGACCTTGCCTCCTGGGAAGGGGCGCGCAGGGGATGAAGGTCAGCCAGGAGACCGGCCCGGGGAAGCGGCGGGAGATGTCTGCGGAGATCGGACTTTTGCCCGGGCGCGTCCGTTGGGGCGTGGGGCCTTGTCTTCATTTGCACGGCCCTTCGGTCCGTCCCATGCGGCATTGCACGGTTGGAAGGGGTCTTCGCGTCATGGCGAAGACCCCTTTATTTTAAGGCCCCGTGGGCCTTGGAAGGAGCTGGTGCAACGTGGGACTTACGCTAGCCGAGAAGCTGCTTAACAGTCACCTGGTGGACGGAAGCCCTGTAAGAGGCTCCAGGGTGGGGATAAGGATAGACCAGACCCTGACCCAGGACGCCACCGGCACCATGGCGTGCCTCGAGTTCGAGGCCGTAGGGGTTCCCAGGGTGAGGACGGAGCTGTCCGTGAGCTACGTGGACCACAACATGATCCAGGAGGACTTCAAGAACCCCGACGACCACCGGTACCTCATGGACGTGGCCCGGAAGTACGGCATCATATTCTCTCCCCCCGGCAACGGCATATGCCACCAGCTCCACGTGGAGCACTTCGCCGCCCCCGGCAAGACCCTGCTTGGCAGCGATTCCCACACCCCCACGTCGGGAGGGGTGGGCATGCTGGCCATAGGGGCCGGGGGCATGGACGTGGCCCTTGCCATGGCGGGGGAGCCCTTTTATCTGACCTATCCCGCCGTGGTAAAGGTTCACCTCACTGGGCGGCTTTCGCCATTCGTGTCCGCCAAGGACGTGATACTGGAGGTGCTGCGCCGCATAGGGGTCAAGGGAGGGGTGGGCAAGGTCCTGGAGTACTGCGGGGAAGGGGTCAAGGGCCTTTCGGTGCCCGACAGGGCCACCATAGCCAACATGGGGGCCGAGACCGGGGCCACGTCTTCGGTGTTTCCCAGCGACTCGGTCACCAGGGATTGGCTCAGGTCCCAGGGCAGGGAAGATCAGTTCGTGCCCTTGGAGGCGGACCCGGACGGGGTCTATGAGCAGGTGATAGAGATAGACCTGTCAACGGTGGAGCCCCTGGTGGCGCTGCCCCATCAGCCGGACAACGTGGTACCCGTGAGGGAGGCGGCGGGGATGGAGATCCACCAGGTGATGTTCGGTTCCTGCACCAACTCGTCCCTTCGGGACCTGGAGGCGGTGGCCCACGTTCTCAAGGGGCGTGTGGTTCACCCGGAGGTGGACTGCGGCGTGTCCCCCGGGAGCCGCCAGGTTCTCCACCACATATCCAGGTCCTCCGCCTTGGAGGCCATCCTGTCCGCTGGGGTGAGGATCCTTGAGGTGAGCTGCGGGGCCTGCATAGGAATGGGCTTCGCCCCACCTAGCGACGGGGTTTCTTTGAGGACCATAAACCGGAACTTCCTTGGCAGGTGCGGGCACAAGACCGGCAGGGTATGCCTTGTGAGCCCCGAGACCGCCGCGGCCTCCGCGGTGGAGGGCCGTCTTACGGACCCCAGGGATTTCGCCGCCAGGCACTCCTTGCCCCCCTTCGTCTTCAGCCAACCCTCTTCCTTTCACGTGGACCGCCGCCGGTTCGTGATGCCCTCCGAGGACCCCGATTCTGTGGTCATCCGCAGGGGCCCCAACATAGCCCCCCTTCCCGCCATGGAGCCCATGGGGGAGCTGTTGTCGGGGCCGGTGCTCCTCAAGGTGGGGGATGACATAACCACGGACCACATAATGCCCGCCGGCGCCAAGGTGCTGCCGTTGAGGAGCAACGTGCCCGCCATTTCAAAGCACGTGTTCCAGGTGGTGGACCCCACCTTCCCGGACAGGGCCCTCGAGGCCGGTGGAGGGTTCGTGGTTGGAGGCCTCAACTACGGTCAGGGCTCCAGCAGGGAGCACGCCGCCCTGGCCCCCCGGTACCTGGGGGTGAAGGCGGTGCTGGCCAAGAGCTTCGCCAGGATTCACCTGGCGAACCTGGTGAACTTCGGCATACTGCCAATCGCCTTTGAGGACCCGTCGGACTACGAGCGGATAGATCAGACGGACCGGCTAGAGATACAAAGCCGCAGCGTCGCTCCCGGGCGGGTTTTCGAGGTGCTTAACCTGACCAAGGGGGCGTCCATCCCATGCGTTACCCCCGTTAGCGCCGAGGACCTCAAGGTCATACGGGCCGGCGGGAGGCTCAACCACGTGAAGTTGAAGGCATAGAACCCAAGGTTCCCCGGGGGCGGCACTTCCGGAAGACTGTAAACCCCTGCCCAGATTTAACAGTTCCGGATGAAGCCAAGCTCTTTGGTCTTAGGGCCTCACAGCGCGCCTCCGCATCCGACCCCCGGGGCTTTTTTGCGTACACGATGCATCTCAACTAGCTTCATGGAACCCCGGTTGCTGGCCGCTTCGGGGGTCTTTGAAGGGGAAGGAAGTTCGTGAATGCCAGGTTAGAAGGAGGGTGAAGAGATGAGGTTCGAGGGGCTTGAGCTTGAGAGGTATCAGGAGCCCAAGGAGGGAAGCAGGATACTGTTCAAGGATGGTAGGAGGGAAGTACCGGACGACCCGGTGATCCCCTACGTGGAGGGTGACGGCATAGGGGTTGACATAACTCCCGCCATGAAGAGGGTGCTGGACCTAGCGGTTGAGAAGGCCTACGGGGGCAAGAGGCGCCTTGTCTGGTGGGAGATATACGCAGGTCAGAAGGCCATGGACCTGTTCGGCACCGCCATACCCAAGGACTCATTTACCGCCCTTCGGTACTTCCGGATAGGCATAAAGGGGCCCCTTACCACCCCGGTGGGGGGAGGTTTCAGGAGCCTCAACGTGGCGTTCCGGCAGGAGTTGGACCTCTTCGCCTGCGTGAGGCCCGTCAGATGGTTCGACGGGGTTCCGGCCCCGTTGAAAAATCCCCAGGACGTTGACATGGTGGTCTTCCGGGAGAACACCGAGGACCTTTACGTCGGCATAGAGTGGGAGATGGGCACCGATGAGGTAAGGAGGGTGATCGGCTTTCTCAAGGAGATGGGCAAGCCGGTGAGGGAGGACTCCGGCATAGGCATAAAGCCCATATCCAAGACCGGCACCGAGAGGCTTGTACGGATGGCCATAAGGTACGCCATAGAGAACAAGAAGAGCTCCGTCACCCTGGTGCACAAGGGCAACATAATGAAGTTCACCGAGGGGGCCTTCATGAAGTGGGGCTACGAGCTGGCGAAGAGGGAGTTCGTGGATCAAACGGTCACGGAGCAGGAGGTGGTGGAGCTGCACGGAGGCGTGGCGCCCCAGGGCAAGGTGGTTATAAAGGACCGCATAGCGGACGCCATGTTCCAGCAGATCCTGCTTCGTCCTTCCGAGTACCAGGTGCTCGCCATGCCGAACCTGAACGGGGACTACATGTCCGACGCGCTGGCCGCTTCGGTGGGAGGCTTGGGGCTGGCGCCTGGGGCCAACATGAACGACCAGGTGGCGTTCTTCGAGGCCACCCACGGCACCGCTCCCAAGTACGCCGGTAAGGACAAGGTGAACCCGGGATCCCTTATACTCTCCGGCGTCCTGATGCTGGAGCATCTGGGATGGCGCGAGGCGGCGGAGATGGTGGTTAAGGGCATGGAGGGGGCCATAAGGGAAGGGATAGTGACCTACGACCTGGCAAGACAGAGGCAGGGGGCCCGGGAGGTATCCTGTTCCGCCTTCGCTGAGGCGGTGTGCGAAAGGATGTAGAGGGGAGTCAGCTTTATGCGCCGGCGGGGATGCCACATCCC
>JAOACP010000036.1 GCA_026417795.1 Thermanaerothrix sp. | reverse complement strand
AGGGGATCATATTTCGTTTGGATTCTTAGGTGAGGCAACGTTCCCTTTTCGTTTAGATTTTACGTGAGGCAATTCGGATGTTGACAGATCCAGATAAAATCTGTAGAATGCCGCTCGTTGGGTGGTTAGTTCAGGGGTAGAACGCCTCCTTGACGCGGAGGAGGTCAGAGGTTCGAATCCTCTACCACCCACCATCTTAGAAGACGATGCCGCCCTAAGGGCGGCATTATTACTATGTTGGTCCGGTGTGTGCCTAATGGTGGGGGCTTGCTGTCCCCTTTGGGGGCGTGCTGTGTTATACTGACCGTTGTCCTTCAAACACCATGCGGGTATAGGGCTGAAAGGGGTTGTGTTGGTTGAAATCCGAGATAATCTCGCAGGAGAAAAACAAGCTGGTAATCAAGGCTGTGGTGGATGCCGATTCCTTCTCGAAGACCGTATCTGCTGCGGTGAGGGATCTTTCGAAGAAGGTAAACCTCAAGGGATTCCGCAAGGGCCATGTGCCCCGCAGGACGTTGGAGCTGTTCTTGGGTAAGGGGGCAATATATGAGGAGGCCGTGGATCAAATCCTTCCCAAGGTGATGGGGGATATCATCCAGGAGTATGATCTTACCCTCATGGAGGATCCCAAGGTTAAGCTCGGCAAGGTGGAAGAGGGAGAGCCATTGGAGATGGAGTTCACCTTTTCCCTGAGGCCGGAGGTTAACTTCCCCGAAATAGCCTCTCTTTCTGTTAAGAAGCCGGTCTTCTCCGTGACCGATGATATGGTAGATGCGGAGGTTCGCCGTATTCTGGAGGCCAACGCTACCCATGAGCCAGTGGTTGAGGAGAGGCCTATAACTTCCGAAGACGTGGTAGAGGTTCTGTACAGTTCTTGGGTGCTTGATGGTGACGAGGTGGGAGAAAAGCTTGAGGACTCCCAGATTACCAAGGTGGAGCTCTCCAACCCTTCGATAAGGACCGATATCGTTGACGCCCTGGTGGGCAAGTCCGTTGGAGATGAGGTGTCCGTGGACATAAGGGTTGACGAGGGGTACAACAACCCGAAGGTGGCTGGCAAGGTCATACGGTATGCCATGTCCATACGGGGGATAATGAGGGTGGTCGTACCAGAGCTGACCGATCAGCTGGCGGAGCGGGTGTCCCAGGGAGAATGCAAGACCGTTGAGGACTTGAAGAAGGCCATCAGGGAGGGAATTGAGAGAAGCTTTGCCGCCCGTTCCGAAGATGCGGTGAGGGCCTCGGCGCTTCAGGAGCTTTGCAATGCTTGTGATGTGGAGATACCGGAGGAAATGGCCCTTAAGGAAAGGGATCATATGCTGTCCCAGGAAAAGGATCGTGTGAAGAGGCAGACCGGCAAGGAGTGGGAGGAGCACCTCAAGGAGTCCGGCGCCGACGAGGATAAGCTCAAGGAGGAGATGCTGGAGAGGGCTAAGGACCTCATAAAGAAGGAGCTTGTGCTGTGGGCGTTGGCGGATAGGGAGGGCATCGACGTTACCCCCGATGATCTGGAGGCGGAAATAAGTAAGGTCTCTGCCAGCGTTGGTATTGAAGAGTCTAAGTTCCGTTCTTTCCTCGCATCTAACCGATCCAGGCTCGATGAGATGGCCAGTTCCATAAGGAAGAGAAAGACCTTAGATTGGTTGGTATCCAACGTTAAGATAGAAGAAGTAGCTCAGGCCTGATGGCTTGAGTGTGTTTAAGGCGTTGAATTAAGGCCGGGAGGAGGTGTCCCTTTGTCTTACCTGATCCCTTATGTTATAGAGCAGACTGGCAGGGGCGAAAGGTCCTACGACATATACAGCCGCCTGCTTAAGGACAGGATAATATTCATAGGCCAGGAGATAGATGATCACCTGGCGAACCTTGTGGTGGCCCAGTTGTTGTTCCTTGAAAGCGAGGACCCGGACAAGGATGTCTACCTCTACATAAACAGCCCCGGTGGGGTAGTGACTGCGGGTTTGGCCATATATGACACCATGCAGTATGTTAAATGTCCTGTTTCTACCATTTGTACCGGGCAGGCGGCCAGCATGGCGGCGGTGCTCCTTGCGGCAGGCGAGAAGGGGAAGAGGATCTGCTTACCGCACTCCAGGATAATGATTCATCAGCCGTTAGGCGGAGCCCAGGGGCAGGCGTCGGACATTGAGATCCAAGCCCGGGAGATATTGAGGGTTAAGGAAATCCTCAACTCGATTTTGTCTAGGCACACCGGGCAGCCCATGGATAGGATTGCCAAGGACACGGATCGTGACTTCTTCATGTCTGCCGAGGAAGCTTGCGCATATGGCATAGTGGACAAGGTGATAGAGAAGCGTTAGTCTGGTGTCCGTTGAGGCCTGCTATGACGGAGGGGGTCTTCGGACCCTCTCCTTTTGTTGTAATATGTGATTATCCCTGCGGCCGTTTGGCTTATCATTGGGGATAAAAATACGCAAAATCAGAGGTGAAGATATGTTCAACGAGAACGATGACCTTGGGGGCAAGAGAAGAAGGGTTCGCTGCTCGTTCTGCGGCAAAGGGCAGGACGAAGTGGCCAAGCTGATAGCCGGCCCGGGGGTCTACATATGCAATGAATGCGTCAACCTTTGTAACACAATACTTAGTGATGAGCACATATCCGGATCTCCAAACCTGGGGGATAGAAAAGAACCGTTGGGACTGGACAAGATCCCAAGGCCTGATGAAATAAAGTCCTTCCTTGATCAGTATGTAATAGGGCAGGACCAGGCTAAGAAGGTTCTTTCCGTTGCGGTTTACAATCACTACCGTCGTATAACAACCACCCCTGGGGAGGAGGACGTGGAGCTTCCTAAGAGCAACGTCTTGTTGGTTGGTCCCACGGGTTCTGGAAAGACTTTGCTGGCCCAGACTTTGGCGAGGCTCCTTAAGGTACCATTTGCGATAGCCGATGCTACCACTCTTACGGAAGCCGGTTACGTTGGAGAGGACGTGGAGAACATATTGGTGCGCCTCCTGCAGGCGGCGGACTACGACGTTAAGGCTGCGGAAAGGGGCATAATCTACATAGACGAAATAGATAAGATATCCCGAAAGTCTGAGTCCCCTTCGATAACCAGGGATGTTTCCGGGGAAGGGGTCCAGCAAGCTCTTCTTAGGATATTGGAGGGAACCGTGGCCAACGTTCCCCCTAAGGGAGGCAGAAAGCATCCTAATCAGGATTTCATTCAAGTGGACACTAAGAACATACTGTTCATATGTGGGGGGGCATTTGATGGGTTGGAGTCCATCATTGCCCGCAGGACCAACAAGAAGGTGATAGGTTTTGGCGGGGATGTGGCATCCGCTAGGGACCTGGACAAGAGGAACTCCCTTTATAAAGAGCTGGTGGCGGATGACCTCATTACCTATGGATTTATACCGGAGTTTGTGGGTAGGTTGCCCGTAATAGTGCCTTTGGAGTCGCTGGATGAGGAAGCGTTGATTAGGATACTTCAAGAACCTCGCAATGCCCTCATAAAGCAGTACCAGCGGATATTTGAGATGGACAAGGTCTACCTGGAATTTACTCAGGAGGCAATCAGGGCCATTGCCCGTAAGGCCCTTGAGAGGAAGACTGGAGCCAGGGCCTTGAGGTCAATAATGGAGTCCATAATGCTGGACTTGATGTATGAAATGCCTTCCAGAGCATCCAGGGTTGGCAAGGTGCTTATAAGCGAAAGGGTTGTTTTAGGAGAAGGATCCCCTGAATTTTATCCCAGGGATGATCAGGAGGTAGCTTGATGGGAGATACTTCAGACTTTGAATTTGGTATAGAGGAACTTTTTCTACAGACCGAAGAGAGCCTTCCATTGCCAGTGTTGCCCGTGAGGGACATGGTGATATTCCCTGGCATACTGACGCCTCTATTTGTGGGACGGCCTAAGTCCTTGAAGGCCATTGAGAAAGCGGTGGAAAAGGATAGGACCATATTCGTGGTCGCCCAGAAGGACCTTAAGCTGGAGGACCCCAAAGAGGATGATCTCTTCGGAGTGGGGACCGTATGTACCATACTCCAGATGATTAAGGTTCCGGATGGTACCCTTAAGGTTTTGGTGCAGGGTGATCATGTGGCAAGGGTTGACTCCTTCTCCGTGGGGTCGGACATGATAACAGCCCATGTTTCTCCCTTCGACTACCAGGTGGACTCCGACGAAGAGACCGAGCCGTTAAGAAGGTCTGTCCTTGAGCAGTTTGAACGCTATGTGGGGCTTCATCCTAAGGTGCCTGCGGAGGTTTTTGCCCCTCTTTCGGAGGAAGGGGCGGAGAAGGTGGCTGATCTTGTGGCATCCCACCTTCTTGTCCCCGTGGCGGCGAAACAGCTTCTCCTTGAAGCCGCGTCGGTGAACGAAAGGCTCATGGAGGAGCTTAAGCTGCTTATCAAGGAGAACGAACTCCTTGAGATGGAGCACAGCATCCATGAGAAGGTTCGCAGGGAGATGGAGCGGGGGCACCGGGAGTATTACCTCAGGGAACAGCTTAAGGCGATACAGGAAGAGCTTGGAAGTTCCGATGGGGTTGCGGAGGTGGAGGAGTATAGGGCCAAGATAGAGCGGGCCAAGATGTCCAAGGAGGCCAAGGAAAAGGCCCGATATGAGCTGGAGAGGCTTTCCAAGATGCCCCCAACTTCCGCGGAGGCCACGGTATCAAGGACTTATCTGGATTGGTTGCTTGCCCTTCCATGGAGCAACCAGACCAAGGATAGGTTGGAAATAGGGGTTGCAAAGAGCGTGTTGGAGGAGGACCATTACGGCCTTAAAGAGGTCAAGGACAGGATAGTTGAGTTCTTGGCGGTTAGGAAACTGGCGGGCAGCGACACTAGAGCCCAGGTACTGTGTTTTGTGGGGCCTCCCGGTGTTGGAAAGACGTCTCTGGCCAGGTCTATAGCGAGGGCGCTTAATCGTAAGTTTATTAGCATGTCCTTAGGCGGCGTCAGGGACGAGGCTGAAATCCGTGGTCATCGCAGGACTTATGTGGGGGCCCTCCCTGGCAGGATAATCCAGAAGATAAGGCAGGCCGGCGTTAAAAACCCGGTTTTGCTTATGGATGAGATCGATAAAATAGGCACCGACTTCCGTGGGGATCCGGCAGCGGCGCTGTTGGAGGTGTTGGATCCGGAGCAGAATCAAGGGTTCTCCGATCACTTCCTGGAGGTGCCATTTGATCTTAGCCGGGTCATGTTCATAACCACTGCAAATGATCATCATTCGATCCCTAAGCCTCTTTTGGACAGGATGGAGGTCATAAGCATACCCGGTTATGTTTTGGAGGAGAAGATTAGCATAGCGGAGAGGCATCTGTGGCCTAGGATACTAAAGGAGAACGGCCTTGGTGGTTCTGGAGTATCCATAACCAGGGGGGCCATATCCAAGGTTATATCCGATTACACAAGGGAAGCGGGAGTTCGAAACCTTGACCGCCAGCTATCGAAAATAGCAAGGAAGATAGCCTACCACATGGTGTCCTCCGTTGAGAGTGGTAAGGTTGTAAAAGCCCCTAAGATTGGACCCCAATCGTTGGTTAAGTATCTTGGCGCCCCGAGGGGGTATGATGCCTCGATACCAAAGGGACGATCTATTGGTACCGTGGTGGGGCTTGCATGGACCGAGTCAGGAGGGGATGTGTTGCTCATAGAGGCGGCCTCTATGGGGGGTAAGGGGAACGTTTCCTTCACCGGCAACCTCGGAGATATAATGCGGGAATCCGCGCAGGCCGCGGTTGGATTCCTTAGGTCCAATTCCCACTCTTTAAACATGGGAGATGTTAAGTGGGATCAGGTGGATCTGCACGTCCACGTTCCCGAGGGAGCTACCCCAAAGGATGGTCCCTCCGCTGGAGTGGCTCTGGCGTTGGCCATATGCTCTGCCGTAAGGGGGACTCCGGTGAGAACCGATGTGGCAGTGACTGGGGAGATAACCCTGAGGGGTGCGGTGCTTGCCGTAGGGGGTATCCGGGAGAAGTGCTTGGCGGCCAAACGTAACGACATAAAGGAGGTCATCCTTCCAGCAGCGAACAGGCCGGACGTGGAGGAAATGCCAGAGTGGGCTAAAAGGGGATTAACGTTCCACTTTGTGTCATCTATGGATGAGGTTTTCCCGATCCTTATGGGGGAATGATTGCCATGCTTTGGCGGGCGGATTTGATTAGGTGTGCCTATCGGTACGATCAAATACCTCCACCTTCTTTGCCAGAGGTGGTGATGGTTGGAAGGTCGAACGTGGGGAAGTCGAGCCTTATAAACGCCATGATAGGGTCGAGACTTGCCAAGGTTAGCAAAACCCCTGGGAAGACCAGGAGCATAAACTTCTTCCATGTACATGGGGATTCCCCGTTTGTCCTGGTGGATCTTCCGGGGTATGGTTTTGCCTCCAGGAGCGGCGATGAAAGGGATCTATGGAAGAAAACCATAGAACGTTATTTTTCCTCCTTGAGGATGTCTTTGGTGTTACAACTGGTGGACTTTAGACATGGATTTTTGGAGAATGACCGCCGGATGGAGGGATATTTGGAGAGCCTCGGCCTGCCGGTTGGGGTCGTTTTCACTAAAGCGGACAAGATAAGCGGTTCTAAAAGAAAGTCAACCCTTGATAGGTACATAAGAGATGGTTTCAGGTGTCAGCTTGGACCCTTCCTGGTTTCGGCTTCAACGGGTTTTGGCCTTTCGGAGCTTAAGTCTAAACTGACCCAATGGCTCCTGGGCACCAGCTTTATTGATCCGTTGGATTGAGGCTAGGAGTAAATAGAGTTCTTAATGCGTAAGGGGGAGGCGTTTTGATGCGAGAGATTACGTTGGGCAAGAGCTACGATCCGGTCCCCATAGAGGACAAGTGGTATGGTCTTTGGCTTGAGAACGATGTTTTTAAGGCGGATCCAGACTCTAAGAAGCCTAAGTTCAGCATAGTTATTCCTCCTCCTAACGTAACTGGTTCGCTTCACATGGGGCATGCTCTTAACAACACCCTTCAGGACATAGTTTGCCGTTACAAGCGTATGAAGGGCTATGAGGTGTTGTGGTTGCCAGGGACGGACCATGCGGGCATAGCTACCCAGAACGTGGTTGAAAGGCACTTGGCGTCTCAAGGGGTATCTCGTAAGGATCTTGGCAGGGAAGGGTTTGTTGAGAAGGTTTGGGAATGGAAGGAGCAGTATGGAAGCAGGATAATAAGCCAGCTGAAGAAGCTGGGGGCGTCCTGTGATTGGTCCCGGGAGAGGTTTACTATGGATGAGGGCCTTTCCCTAGCAGTTAGAAAGGTCTTCGTGGAACTTTATCGCAAGAACCTCATCTACCGGGGCAAATATCTTATAAATTGGTGTCCCCGTTGCAGGACGGCCCTTTCCGATCTTGAGGTTGAGCACGAGGAAAGAGATGGGAAGCTTTACGAGGTGGCCTATCGCTTTGCCGATGGAGAAGGGGCTTTGCATGTCATGACCACCCGGCCTGAGACCATCCTTGGTGATGTGGCCATTGCGGTGCATCCGAGGGATGAGAGGAACAGGTCCTTTGTGGGCCGCAATGTGGTGGTTCCAATCGTGGGACGTGTCATACCGGTAATAGAGGATAATATGGTGGATCCTGAGTTCGGAACCGGCTGTGTCAAGATAACCCCTGCCCACGATCATAACGACTTCTTGGTGGGGCAAAGGCACGGTTTGGAGGCGATTCAGGTCATAGACGATGAAGGTATCATGACGGCAGAAGCCCATTTCTTCGCCGGCATGGATCGTTTTGAGGCTAGAGAGCGTATGGTGAAGGCCCTTGAGGAATCGGGGGTGCTTGTGAGAGTGATTGAGCACCGCCACTCTGTGGGACATTGTTACAGGTGTCATACCATAGTGGAGCCCTATCTCTCTGAGCAGTGGTTTGTAAGGGCTAAGCCCTTGGCCGAAGCGGGGGTTAAGGCGGTCAAAGAAGGACGTATAAAGTGGGTTCCAGAGAATTGGGTGAACATATACTACCAGTGGATGGAAAACATAAGGGATTGGTGTATCTCTCGCCAGTTATGGTGGGGGCACCGAATCCCCGCATGGTACTGTTCGTGTGGCGAGGTCATAGTGGATGAAACAACTCCATCTCGGTGTCCGAAATGCGGATCTTCTGATTTAAGGCAGGACGAGGATGTTTTGGATACTTGGTTTTCCAGCGCTCTTTGGCCGTTTTCCACTATGGGATGGCCTGAGAGGACCAAGGAGCTGGAATCTTTTTACCCCACTGGTCTTCTGGTTACCGGGTTTGACATAATCTTCTTCTGGGTGGCCAGGATGATAATGATGGGGCTGGAGTTTATGGACGATGTCCCCTTCAGGGACGTGTACATCCACGCTCTAGTGCGGGATGAGAAGGGGCAGAAGATGAGCAAATCCAAGGGTAACGTGATAGACCCCTTGGACATAATAGAGAAGTATGGGGCCGACGCCCTCAGGATGACCCTGGCGGCCCTTACGGTTCAGGGCAGGGACATATGCCTTTCCTCCAACCGGATAGAAACTTATCGGTTCTTCCTTAACAAAATTTGGAACGCCAGCCGCTTTGCCCTCATGAACCTGGAAGAAGGCGTCTTAGATGGAGAAGTTCCATCTCCGGATCCCAAGCATCTAAGGCTTCACGACCGGTGGATCTTGCATCGCCTCAAGACGGTGTTGTCCGAAATGGAGCGACTCCTTGAGGGGTATTACTTCGGGGAATCCGCTAGGCTCCTGTATGATTTTACCTGGTCTGAGGTTTGCGACTGGTATTTGGAACTGGTAAAGCCCGCCATTCGAGGGGACGAAGGGGAGGATAGAAGGACTTCAACGCAAAGGGTGCTGTTGATACTCTTCAGGGACCTTTTGAGGATGATGCATCCTTTTATCCCCTTCGTGACAGAGGAGATATGGCATCACTTCCCATTTGGCAGCTCCCTCATAATGTCCGCCGGATGGCCCTCCTATGACTTTGGCGGCATCCTGGGCGAGGAGGAAGTTGAGGTTTCCATGGGGAGCCTGCAGGAGTTGATAAAAGGGATGAGGAACTTGAGGGCAGAGGCCTCCGTTCCTCCCCAGAAGCAGCTTTCGTCCTTCGTGATTCGTCCAAGGGACCAGCAAATGGAGGTTGTCATACAGGAGAACCAGGATTTGATATGTCTTATGACAAAGTGCGAAAGGCTGGAGTTGTGTGGGGCAGATGCACCCTCACCTTCTAAGTCCTTGGCCTGCGTGTTGCCCCAGGTGGATGTCTTCCTCCCCGTGGAAGGGCTTTGGGATATAGAAGGGGAGATAAAGCGCCTTTCTGAGGAGGAGAAGAAAGTCCTGGCGGACATAGACAGGATTTCTGCCAAGCTGTCCAACAGATCATTTGTGGAGAGGGCCCCTGTTGAGGTGGTTGAGAAGGAGCGTTGCGCCCTGGAAGAGCGAAGGGCAAGGCTTGAGAGGATCCGGGAGAACATACGAAGCCTAAGCTGCTAATAGCCATGGATGACCTTTGGAGTCAGGTTGAACGTAAACTTAGTGAGCTGGCTAGCCCTGGCATAAGGCCTGGGCTAGCCAGGCTGGCTAGATTATTGAACCTTTTGGATAACCCTCAGCGGAAGTTCCCATCGGTTCTTGTGGTGGGTACCAATGGCAAGGGATCCACGTGCTCGTCGATGTTCTCTTGTCTAAAGGCCGGAGGGTACAGGGTTGGATTGTATACAAGTCCACATCTGGAAAGCCTCGCAGAGAGATTGCGAATCGGAGACCACCTGGCTGATCCCTTTAGGTGGCTTGTAGGAGCGAAGAAACTTGAGGCGCTGATCTTAGGCGATTCGAGGTTATCCGCCGATAGACCTTCTTACTTTGAGCTGGTTACCGCATTGGCGTTCATGGACTTTGCGGATGCAAGGATTGACCTTGCGGTTGTGGAAGCTGGGATGGGTGGTAGATTGGATGCCACCAACATGCTAGGGGACGTGAGATGTGTGGTTTGCACCCCCATAGGCATGGATCACGCGGAGTTCCTTGGTAATAGTTTGCACAGCATAGCCAATGAAAAGATGGCCGTAATAAGGCCTGGTAGGCCTGCCGTCTTTGCCGGCGGCGATGAAGAACTGGAGATGTTGTTTGTAAAAAGATGCGCGGATGTTTCAGCGATTCCTATGATTCATTCAAAAGAGTGCCGGGTGGAGCTGTGCGATATATCCCTTAGGGGGGTAGAGTTTTTAAGGATTAAAGACGGAGAACCCAGGCGGCTTTTCTTCGCCCTGACCGGGGTTCATCAACCTGCAAATGCGTCGTTGGCTTTGATGGCCCTTGAATCGATTGGAGGCCAATTCCCCCTATCGGAGGATCACATTAGGTCTGGCCTAAGGGATGTTAGTTGGCCAGGGAGGATGGAGTGGATCCCCCTACAGGATGGCAGGGACATGATCCTTGATGGGGCTCATAACCCCCACGGAGCTAAGGCTCTCGCAGATAGCCTTATGGCCCTAGGCCTTGAGGGAAGATGCTCGTTGGTCTTCGCAGCCATGGCCGATAAGGACATATCGGGAATCTTAGAGGCACTGAAGGCTGTAACTCACAGGTTTTTCTTTACCCAGGTGCCGGGGTCCCAGAGGTCAGCTACCGCACAAAGTCTTTGGGGTATGGCCAATCGCATGGGGTTGCCGGTAGGCGGTTTCAGTGATGATCCCATGGTGGCGATTGATATGGCAGCCATGGATTCGGAGGTTACGGTGGTATGCGGCAGCCTGTTCTTGGTGGGATACGTAAGAAGCAGGATAAAAAAGCATGATCAAATGTGACAGAATGGTATCCAATGGGCACGCCCTTTTTCTTTTGACACCGGAAGGCAGTTCTAAGTGGTGGGGACTGTTCGTGGTGGACGGACCGTCCGTGAAGGCAGGGGCAGACCAGTTCAGGGCAATAGAGGAGGCCGCGCGACTTATAGGTGTAGCTCCAACTAAGATGGTGGTACCGATGCAGGTACACGGCTCTAGGGTTATTACTGGTCAGCTGCCTTATTTTCCCCTTCGCCCCGAAGCGGATGGCCTGATAATTAGGGAGCCTGGGGCGGTGGGGATGTTGCGGTTCGCGGATTGCATCCCGGTTATATTTGGGCATCCCTCATCGAATTGGGTGGTGGGGCTGCACTCCGGGTATGCGGGTACCGTGGCTAACATATGCTCTAAGGCATTAAGCAAAGTTGATGAGGCGCTAACCCCCGATTGGAACGGTGTTACGGGGTGGATAGGGCCATCGGTATGTGGCAAGTGTTACGAAAGAAGGTTGGATGATCCGCTTACGGTGGTTGGCATGGATCGCCTTCCGTCTGACTGTCACAGGATAGCAGGGGAAAGGGTTTTCTTCGACCTTAAGAAGGCGGTCATCAGTCAATTATCTTCCAAAATGGATATCTCTAACATATTGGTGTATCCCGGCTGTACTATGGAGGAGCCGGCCCTTAAGTCCTACAGACGGGATGCCACACAGGAGAGAATGATCCTTTTGTTTGGTCTAGGGAATCCGCCGAATTTGTCTTGATGTTTTAATAAAAAACAACAAACTTGCCCTTTATTCCTTTAGCGTTAAATGCCACTTGGGGTGTGCTTTAGGTGAGAATATTTATAGATGGTAATTTGCCCATGTATGGCGGTGTAAAACGGCGCTGTTGGTGAAAGGCCTTTTGTTGTTAGGGGAGTGATTGTTTTGTCTTCTGTTCGGGTTGGAGTTATAGGGGTTGGACATCTTGGGTACCATCATGCCAGGCTCTACTCTGAGATACTGGGAGCTGATTTGGTTGGGGTGGTGGACGCTAACGAAGATAGGGCTAACTATGTTGGAGAGACCATGGGGGTGCAGTCTTTCACCGATTTCAGGGCCTTCCTGGATCAGGTAAAGCCGGATGCCATCAGCGTTGCGGTGCCAACCAGCTTGCATTATCAAGTGGCTTCCGAGGCCCTTAAGAGGGGCATTCATGTGTTGGTGGAAAAGCCAGTCACCACAAAGGTGGAAGAAGCAGAAGGCCTCCTTAGGCTGGCTGCAGATATGGGCTTGGTGCTTCAGGTGGGCCACGTGGAGAGATTTAATAGTGCCGTTCAATATGTTAAGAGCATGATAGAAGAACCTTTGTTCATACAAACACGGAGGATGGGCCCCTTCTCACCGCGGATAAGCGACGTTGGCGTTGTGTTGGATCTTATGATCCATGACATAGACATAATCCTGTCCATGGTTAACTCGGAGATAGATAAAATATCCGCCACTGGAGCTAAGATAAGGTCTGACCACGAGGACATAGCATGTGCTCAGATAACCTTCAAGAATGGCACCATAGCTCACGTTTTAGTCAGCAGGGTTTCTGAGAAGAGGATACGTCAGATGGATATAATGGAAAAGGAGAGATACATCGTGGTGGACTTCGAGTCCCAGGATGTTTCTATTAACCGGTGTTTGAAAAGTGGGTCGGGGCTTGTGGAGGTGGTTGAGCATCCAGTTTATCCCAAGAAGGAGCCCCTCAAGATGGAGCTTCAGCACTTCCTTGACTGTGTCAAGGAAGGCCGTCAGCCTCTTGTGGGAATAAGGGACGGGAAGAGGGCTCTTGAGGTTTGTGTTAGGGTTTTAAGGCAGATATGGGCCGACAGATCCATGGGGAGCTCCGTGGCTGTCTGAACCGCTGTTTGAATGTGTTCTTTGTGATCAATCCAGTAGGATTGGGCACAAAGTCCTGTCCTCTTGCATCACCGTAAGGATGCCCAGGGAATCCTGTGGCATGGGGTATCTAAAACTGGAGAGCCTGTGGTTGGCCCTCCAGTTTTTTTAGTTTAGGTCGAACTGGTATTATGGAGCATAGGAGGGGGGATTGCATCATGCCCTTGCGGATGATAAGGAAAAAGAAGGAGTCGTTCTTAAAGCAGATACTGCTGGTTTTTATAGTTTCGATGGGCGCTGCCATATTGGTTATGTTGGCTGCCGTGGCTACGGTTCCGCCAAAGATATTTAGGGATAACGTAATATTAAGACTTATTTATGAGAAGCATACAAAGGCAGTTCACTGGTTTAAGGAGTGAGGTGTTATTAGAATGGCCCCCGTTTTTTCTATTAGCATGATTAATCTCCAGGCTCTTTTGGGTTTATTGTTTTTTCTTGCTGCTCTTTTGGTGGCTAGGGCTGTGATGAACATATACAGGGGATATTGGCCAGGAGGTCCTGGGGTTTTATTTTATCTTAGGATGTTGTTAGGTTTTTTGCTTGCTGGAGCTATAACCCTTACATTTTATTCCTTCCTTGGGAAGGAGATATTGAGATGAGGTTTTTTAGGGTTTTATTGCTTGCTTTGTGTTTATCAATCTTTGTTGAATGCCTTTCATACGCCCAGGAGATGCCAAAGGCCGATAGGCGGGCTTCTGAGACCCTGTTCATCATGGGTTACAGGGACCTGTTGAGCGGTAGGTATTGGAGCGCCCTTTCCAACGTTCAAGGGGCGCTGAAGAAGGATACCTATATGGTGGATGCATATTTCTTAAGATCTGTGATTCAGCGAAGGATGGGGGATCTCAAGGAAGCAGAGAGATCTATGAGGTACTACTTGGAGGTTAGACGTACCGATTACAGGGGTAGGGCGTTGCTTAAGGGGATGGAGCAGGAAAGAGCCTCCTTGAAGGCATCCTTAAACCCCGTGTCGTCACGCCTCGAAGTACACCTTTTAGACGCAAAGGTGCAGGGGCTTTTCTCGCGCTGGGATCCACTTTTCCTTTGGGGCATGGGGGGTGCCGGCAAGGTAAGCTCTATTGGAGATAAGCTCTTCCTGGTGGACTCCCTGGGTGACCGCGTGTATGTGTATGCCAATGGCAAGAGGATTGCCAGTCTTAAGTTTAAGTCTCCATCTGCGGTGGTCCCTTTGGATTATCTGCATTGGGTGGTCTTCTGCTCAAATGGCGATTCATTTCGAGTTGAAGAGAGCCAGTACAGCAGGGAAATCCATGTGGACTCCTTCCTCAGATATTCGGGGCGTATAGCTGATGCTGCGGTCCTTCAAGACGGCGTTTTTTTGCTGGCAGATCAGGACAATGGCAGGCTGGCCGTAGTATCCACCGACGGCAGGGTCTTTAGCTCTTGGAATCCAACTGCTAAGGGGAATAAGCTCCCGGAGCTTGTGGCAGTTGACGTAATGGGCAACAGGTTTGCTGTGGCCGACAGGGGAAGGGGTTTGGTGTACGTCCTGGACTGGGATGGCGCCATCTCCATTAAAGAGGTGGCTTCCATAAGGGTTCCATCGGTGAGGGATGTGGTTTGGAACCACGAAGGGGGGCTTTTTATCCTTGCTGAAGGAGGAACTATTTTCAAGACGAGCCCTATCACCTCCCCAGCGGTGACTCTTGAGGCGGTGCAGCGTGGGTTAAAAGATCCCTGGACTATATGTTTATATGAGGGTGGGATAATCCTTCTTGATCAAGGTGGAAGGCTCCCCATGTGGGGGGCTATTCGCCCGGGGGTACCCATGGTTGGCTTCCTGGGCGTCCGTAGCATGACCATAGAGGAAAAGGACTTATATCAGCTGACCATGGTGGCCAAGCTATCCCCATTTCTCAGCTCCTACATGGGGCGTATTAGTCCCGTTTCAAGGGGGGTTTGGCAGAACAAGCTAGCCATGATATCAATCTCGTCTGAAGGTTACGCAGATGATGCCCCGGAAAGCCTGATTTTGAGTAATGCCAGAGGATCTGGGACCCTGTGGGAAGGGGTTAAATCTTTTATAGAGAGGGGCAACGGTTTGCCGGAGGTTTTAGCGGTAAGCTCCAGTGTTCGTCTGGACGATGAGGCATTGGAACGGCTTTTGGCTTTTTGTCTTATAAATGGGATAAGGTTGGACGTTCTTTCCCAAGGAGCTCCAGTGCCGATGAAGCTGGATATGGCAAGGCGCCTTGCGGGAGGATATCTTTACGCCGGTGGCGTGCCATCCTTAGCCCCGCTTAAGGGAATTTATTGGACCTTCCGCATGCCGTTGTCTAGAGTAGACGTGCCTCTTGGGAATGTGTCCGATGCTCTCGTCTCTATCTTTGTGGACGCAGAGATGTACAGCTTTAGGGACTGGGTGCCCTTTTGGCCCGGTGTCTTCAGATAGTTTTGGCAAAATTCGCTCTTGGCGTTGACACTGTCATGGCATTGAGGATGTTATATCATGGAATCAAACCCTAACCCTATGGAAGGAAGAGGGGCGTTGCTATTGGATAGGCTGGTGAATGCGGCACTTTCCGGTGATCACAGATCCATCGCCAGGCTCATAAGCCTGGTCGAAAGCGAGTCTCCTTTGGCGGACGGGGTGATGAGGAGCATCTATCCTAGGACTGGGCGTGCTCATGTTGTAGGGGTAACTGGCAGTCCTGGGGCGGGCAAGAGCACGTTGGTGGATAAGATGATCCAGCATTTTCTTGATATGGGCAGGAGCGTTGGGGTTATAGCGGTCGATCCTTCCAGCCCTTTTTCCGGAGGGGCCATATTGGGTGACCGGCTTAGAATGCAGAATCATGCGGTGGACAGCAGGGTTTTCATAAGGAGCATGGGAAGCCGAGGGTCTCTTGGGGGAGTTAGCGGGGCAACTGGAGAGGCGGCTTTGATCTTGGATGCCTGCGGCAAGGACGTGGTGATTATAGAGACCGTAGGGGTGGGGCAGTCAGAAGTTGACATAGTCAAGCTGGCTGACACGGTTTGCCTCGTGTTGGTCCCTGGAATGGGGGATGACGTTCAGATCATGAAGGCCGGCATAATGGAGATAGCCGATGTCTTCGTGGTGAACAAAGCCGATCGGGATGGGGCCGACAAGGTGGTTGCGGACATAAGGATGATGTTGGACATATCGTTCAGGGGTACTTGGAGACCCCCTGTGGTTAAGACCTGTGCAGAAAGGGGTGACGGCGTAGACGATGCCGTCAAGTCCGTGATGTCCCATCGGGAGCACGTGCTGAACAGCCAGGAGGGGAAGATGAGGAGGCTGTCCAGGATAGAGGCCATGGTGGAGGGAGTGCTTCGCAAGGAGATATCGGCGCTGGTTCAGCGAGAGTGGTCGAAGCGAAGGGATGAAGGCCTTCTGGAGGATCTGCTGCTTCGTAGGGCGGATCCCTATTCAACTGCGGAATCCATCCTTGACGATGTGTTGTGCTCTAAGTAAACTTCCACGATTGTGGACCCTGTCTTGATTTAGAGGGCGGCTTTTGGCTGCCCATTTTTTGTGGCATAATGCCTTAGGTGTGTTTGTAGGGGCTTTTCTAGCCCTTCTTTGGCTGAAAGAGGGGGATAACTGATATGAAGATAGCGATAGGTGCGGATCACGCGGGATTTCCACTAAAAGAACGTATAGGTAAGTATTTGCTGGATAAGGGCTATGAAGTTTTGGACTTGGGGACCTGTTCTGCTGAGGCAAAGGTAGATTTCCCTGATTGGGGAATAAAGGTGGCGGAGGCGGTATCCAGAGGTGAGGCGGAGAGGGGAATTGTGGTCTGTGGCAGCGGAATAGGCATGTCCATAATCGCAAACAAGGTGCCTGGTGTATATGCGGCGCTTTGTAGGGACGCTACGGAAGCCAGGCTGTCCAGAGAACACAACGATTCCAACGTCCTTGCCTTGGGAGGCAGGATCCTTGGGGAAGACCTGGCGTTAGAGATGGTTGACGTATGGCTTAAGACATCCTTCCTTGGTGGGCGCTATGAGGCTAGGAACCAAAAGATAAGGGATTATGAAAGATCCATCTACAAGTCTGAGGCCCTGTGCCAAGTTCAGTCCGGGGGCAGGTTGGTGGTCGTCAGTCATCCCCTGATTCAGCATAAGCTTGGCATAGTTCGTGATAAGAACACATCCTCTAAGGACTTCCGGGAGTTGGTGCAGGAGATAGCGGGTCTTATGGTTTACGAGATAACCAGGGACCTATCCCTTGAGGAGATAGAGGTTTGCACCCCTTTGGGCCTCACTAAGGCATTTACCCTTTCTGGGAAGAAGATGGCCGTTGTCCCGGTGTTAAGGGCCGGGTTGGGGATGGTGGAGGGGATAATAAGGCTCATCCCCAACGCCAAGGTTGGCCACGTGGGGCTGTACAGAGACCCAAACACCCTGGAGCCGGTGGAGTATTATTGTAAATTGCCGGGGGACATAGAAGACAGGGATATATATGTTGTAGATCCCATGTTGGCTACCGGTGGCTCCGCGTCCGCTGCCATAGATTTAGTCAAGCGCCGGGGGGGAAAGAAGATATCATTGGTATCCCTCATAGCAGCTCCGGAGGGAGTGGCTCGGGTCAGGTCGAGCCACCCGGAGGTGGATATATTCACCGCCGCCCTGGACCTGTCTCTTATACACATCTGA
>JAOACP010000035.1 GCA_026417795.1 Thermanaerothrix sp. | reverse complement strand
CCGCCACGTTGAAAACCATGTCAAGCCGCCCGCCCTCATCCTTAGATGCGCCGATGAGCCTTGACATCTGCTCCTCCACCGTCACGTCCGTTACAACCCCAAAGGCCCTGCCGGGATAGGATTCGTTGAGCCTCTCCACCTGACCTCGCAGCTGCTGTTCCTTCAGATCCCCCATAAAAACCGCCTTGGCTCCACCTTTAAGCAGCCCCTCGCATATTCCAAGCCCAATCCCCGAAGCCGCTCCGGTCACCACCGCCACCTTGCCCTCAAAGTCCATCCACAACACCCCCCTTATCTCATCAAAAGCCCCATCAATCAAACGCCCTGAAGAGCCCTGGACAAACCCACCTCAAGCACCGCGGCCCCCCGGGTCATAAGGGCGTCCCGCCATCCAAGCACAGGAAGGTCCGCCAAGGCCTCGACGATCCTCCACTGAACCGGGTGCCTCTCAAAGCCAACCTTAGTCCAAGAGACCCTTCCCGCACCACGCCTAGCACACCTAAAAGCCACCCTCTGGGGGTACAATGTAGGATGACTTAAGGCTCCTCCCGGCCCGCCAAGGTTCGGTATGTACCTCCACCCAAAGAGGTTAACCCTCCCGTTCATGGACTTAAGATCCAAAGGGGGCACGTCCTCCTTACCCCAAAAATCCAAGGAGCAAAGCTGGCATGACTCGTAGGCAATGGAGGTAAACCAGTGATCCCCCACGTGCCTTTCTGGAGCTATCTGGGCGAAGAGCTTTGGCACCCCGTCCTCCTCCCGGCCGCCTATTATGGGGCAAGCCTTGTCCTCCCATACCACCAGCGCGTAGTCCCCCTCTATGACCTCCTTGCCCGCAACGTACCTGGCGGGAACGGTAACCTGTAAAAGCCTGTACTCACCGCCGGACATCCACTTAACATCCCTGCAGTTGGCGTACTGCACGTCCACCCTGGGCTCAATCAGATCAAAGCATTCCGGCAAATATCCAAGCAACGCCTCCGGATCGGTATCAAAGCCCAGCCTCACGCAGGTCATGTCCCCATACTCCGCCACTACTGGCTCAAAGGACCGGCCGGAAAAGTGCACCGGCATTGAATAGACCATGTCCTCCCTTAAACTAAAGCGTCCCCTCATGCCCACCCCACCTTTCTAAAACAACACCCCCATAGACAGGTCCCACGTCCCCATATTACCACCATATCTTCTAAATATTTCGGAAATATCACGTTGAACTCCATCTCCCTTTTGAAACCAGATGGGTCCTAAGGCCATCGGGTGTTGTAAAATGAATAAGATGTGCGATACTGCCGCCTTCCTCCCCGGAGCCTTTGAAGGGGAAAGACGGAAAGGGGAAAACATCTCACACCAAGTACGGGGAGGTTCCAACATGCTCTCTTTGTCTTTGGCGATTGCCATATCTTTAGACCTTATTCTTGGGGACCCCCAATGGAACTTTCATCCGGTTAGGCTCGTGGGCCGCATGGCCCAACGGTTGGAACCTATGTGCCGGGCTCTGCCCCTGTCCCAGCCCTCCCAGGGAGGGGTTTTCCTGTTCCTGGTTCTAGCCGCTTCCCTTTTACCCCCGTGGCTGTTCCTCAAGGTGCTGGGCCTTTTGCATCTGGAATGGCTGGGAGGAGCCATCGTTATCTACTTCTGTTTGGGTGGCAAAAGCCTTGCCCATGAGGTGTCCCAGGTCCTAAAGTCCCTAAAGGACCGTGACATGGACGGCGCCAGGGAGAAGCTCAAACCCCTGGTGAGCCGCAGGGTCGACCACATGGACGAGGATTACATCACAAGATCCGCCCTTGAGACCCTGGCGGAGAACTTCTCCGACGCGCTGGTGGGCACCCTCTTCTACGCCGCCCTTGGCGGACCTCTTCTCGCCTGGGCCCACAGGGTGGTTAACACGTTGGACGCCATGGTGGGATACAAGGACGAACGCTACAACCACTTCGGCGCCGCTTCCGCGAAGCTGGACGACATTCTAAACATCCTGCCCTCAAGGCTGTCCGCCCTCATCCTGGCGGCATCGGGACACATGATGGGAAAGGACTTTATGGACACGTGGGAAGCAGTGAAGGAGGACGCCCCAAAGGACGAGAGCCCCAACTCGGGATGGCCCATGTCGGCCTTCGCCCATGTACTTGGGATTACACTGGGAGGGGCAACCCTCTACGGCGACCAGTGGGTTCAGTGCCCCACCATGGGCTCGGGTCCTAAACCCACCGTTGAGCACCTCCAGGGAGCCCTGTCCCTCTACTGGGTGAGCTACATGTTAAGCGCCCTGGGCGCCCTTGTGCTGGGGGGGTTGATGTCCCTTTGATCCACGGGGGAATGATTTACCAACTGGCAGCGGCCCCATGGAAGGTCCTCGACTTCTCAAGCAACGTTAACCCCTACGGCCCCCCCAAGGGGGCCCTCCGGGCGGCGCGCCTGGCGCTTAAGCGCGCAAACCTTTATCCGGACCCCGATCACACGGCGCTGAGAGAGGCTTTCGCAAAGTGGCTTGCGGTGAAGCCGGAGATGACCTGTTTTGGCAACGGCGCAAGCGAACTAATAGGGGCCGTCATGATGGCTCTGCGCCCCAAGAGGATGGTCACCTTCTCCCCCACCTTCGGGGAGTACGGGGCATGGGCGTCCAGATTGGGCATACCGGTTCTTGAAATCCCCATGAGGGCCCCATGTTTCGAACCGCCCCTGGAGGATCTAGATCGTCGGCTTGAGAAGGGGGATCTGCTTGTCATATGTCAGCCAAACAACCCCACCGGACGGGCCTATTCGGACCTGGAGCTTAAGGCCATAACCAGAGCCTGCCACGACGCCGGCGCGTACCTGCTGGCGGACGAGTGCTTCATAAACCTCACCTATCCGCCCTCCCGTTCCATCATAGACAATGGCTCAATCCCCGCTGGGTCCATAGCTCTCAGGGCCTTCACCAAGGACTTCTCAGCCCCCGGCCTTAGGGTGGGCGCCGCGGTGACCACGCCGGAAACGGTGGGAATCGTGAGAAGGGCCCTTCAGCCCTGGCCCTTAAACTGCGCCGGGGAGGCCTTCGCCACCTGGTGCTCCCTAAACCCGGAACCGTTCCTCCAAGAGTCCAGGGAAAAGCTGGCGGCGGAGAGGGAGTATCTAACCAGGTCCCTAAGGGCCATGGGGTTTGAACCACTCAACTCCAGCGTCAACTTCATCCTGTGCACGTCGCCATGGGAAGCAAAGGATCTGCTTAACCAGCTAAAACCCATGGGGATACTCATAAGAACCTGCGAGTCATTCGGGCTGGGGAAGCATTACGTGCGAATAGCGGTGAAGGACCGTAAATCCAACAGGACCCTGATAGGGGCCATAGGGGGGCAAAAGAACGTATAATCTCATAGCCTTAATCAACCGAAAGGACGGAGAGTATCGATGCCAAACATAGTCATAAGCCATTACGGAATCAGGGGCGTTGAGTGCCCTCACTTCACCGGCACCAGAGATAACCTGCTCAAGGTGGTAGAACGGATGGCGCCCAAGTTCGCCACTCTGGGGATAGAGATCTCGGTGGAGTACCGGGGCATGGAGGATCTGGAGGAGAACCGCTCCCTGCACAACCTTATAACCATGGAGGCCCCGGGGGAAGTGCCCGAAACCTCCTTGGAGTCCCTTGCGGGCCTTACCGTGGAACACGAACCCTGCGAAAAGATGGGATGCTGCAGGGCCCTGGTCATGGAGACCGCCAAGTTTCAAGAGGTACCATCGGGGCTGGTGATGGACGGCCTGGTCCGCATGTCCATGAGACTCATAGGAGGCTGCTCCTCCGATGGTTGCGGATCCTGCAGCTGCCACTGACAACAAACTCCTTCTTTACGAAAACGCCCAGGCGAATTGATCCCATCGAGCCGAACGTAAAGGCCATTAAGGGGTCATACGCACACACCGCGGGAGGTGAGGTGGATGGCGGAGCTCATAATAACCACTAAAGGCGGAGACAAGGGTACCACGTCCCTTTGCAACGGCGATAGGGTTCCAAAGGACCACCCAAGGGTGGAACTTTACGGCACCCTTGACGAGTGCCAGGCCCACGTGGGCATGGCAAGGGCCACCTGTCCCTACGGCGAGGTTGCTGAATGGCTTCTGAAGCTCGAGGAGAACATGTCCTACGCCATGGGGAGCTTCGCCATGTGCGAAGACCTGCCGGAACCGGATTCGTCGCTTCTTGAGACCCTGGTGGCCAAGGTCACCGCCATGCACAAAGGGCCCTTCAGGTTCGTGCGCCCCGGAGACTCTGTGCCAGGGGCGGCCCTTCACATAGCAAGGACCGTGGCAAGGCGGGCAGAGCGGGTGGCAGTCAAGCTCTACAGGGAAAACCTGATTTCAGATCATGAGTACGTATACCTAAACAGGCTTTCAGACGCCATCTACGCCCTGTCCCTCTGGGTAGACATGCTGGCGCGGGGCGACGTTCCTAAAAAATAGAAAATAATCCCCCCGCCCCTCTCGTTGAATGAGCCGTGCCTTTTGCAATAAAATAATGTATAAAGGATTCCGCAATTTGAAGGATCAACGCTACAACCAATGACCTAAAGGAGGCATCCCAATGAAGGACCACCCCCTCTCTCCCGCAAGGAGCCGAGATTTAAGGCAGATCGTTTATGACAAGATAAAGGACGCCATAGTTAACGGGATCATATCGCCGGGGGAGAAGCTGTCGGAGTTCGAGCTTTCAAAACAGCTTGAGGTGTCAAGAACCCCCATAAGGGAGGCTATCCGCCAGCTGGCCCAGACAGGGTTGGTAAGGCTGGTCCCAAGGAAGGGGGCCTTCGTGGCCCTGCCATCCCCCAAGGAGGCGGAGGATCTTTACGAGATAAGGTTGGTGTTGGAAAGCCTGGCGCTGGAGAAGATCTGCGCCGATCCGCCCAGGGATGAGCTGCTTAAGTTCCGGGAACTCTTCAGCTCAGTGGGGCCTAGCTGGTCTGCCGGCCAATACTTGGATCAGGACAGGCGTTTCCACGGGTTCATAAGCAACCAATCGGGGAACGCCTTTCTTGAGACGGTGCTGCACAACGTGAGCGACCTCATACAGCTGTGCAGGCACTATTCCATGGAAGGGGTGCCGCTGGAGCGATCCTCGGAGGAGCACGTGGCCCTCATCGACGCCATACTGGAACGCAACCTGCCCCTGGCTAAAGAGCGCCTCAAGCTTCACCTTAACAACGCCGTGGCGTCCCTCACCGGTTACATAACCTCCCACAGGTAGGGGGTGTTGAGCTTGAGGGTCCTCCTGGGCATGGGGCTTGCCATAGCCGCCGCTGCTGTGTGGGCCATGGCTCCGGTCCTCTACAGGCGGGGCATAGAGAAGGTCTCGTACACCGCCCTTGGGGCCGTCCGGTGCATAGGGTATGTGTTAAGCGCCACAGCCTACGCCTTGGCCGCCAAGGGCACCGCGGCCTTCATACCCCCTGAAACCCACACGTTGGCCTTCCTTTGGGCCTCCTCTGTGGCGTGGCTTGTGGTGGGGGACCTTTGTTACTTCGGAGCCCTTCACAAGCTCGGCGTATCCGTGGGGGTGCCGGCAACGTCCTCGTTCCCGGTGGTGGCGGTTGTAATGTCCCATTTCGTCATCAAAGAGCCCATGGGGGCAAACATAATCATCTCGGTGCTTCTAACCCTAGAGGGGTTGTTCCTCTTAAACCGGAAAGACGGCGGCTCTTCGGACTCCCCAAGGGAGCTTACTGGGGGGCTCATCCTCGCCGGCGCCACCATGTTCTGCTGGAGCCTAGGGGTGGTGTCCAACAAGATCCTGATCGGAAGGATGGACATCCCGACCCTGGAGCTTTGGAGGTCCATCGGGGTAACCGTGGGATCCATAGCGGCGTTCCTCATAAAGAATCCTGGGGAGGTAAAATCCCTAAGATCCCTCAAGGGGAGGGACCTGTTGGAGATGTCGATCGCAGGAGCCATGGGACTCACCATAGGGAACCTGCTCTTCTCCTACAGCTTAAACTACATATCCGTGGCGCTGGCCACATGCCTTGCCTGCGCAAGGCCGTTCCTGGCCGCCCTTTTCGCCATGGCGGTGTTGAGGGAGCGCCTTACCCGCAAGGTTGCCCTAGGAATAACCCTGGTGGTGGCGGGAGTAACCGTCATGTCCTTATAGCGTATTAACGGTTAGGGGGACATTTAAATAGGCCATGTCTAAAATCTTCTTCGCTTACAAACTCCTGGGGTCCCTGGTGGTGCCTCCGGGACTCTTCATCCTTTTATGTTTCGCCATGGCCGCCGCGGCGCTGCGACCCCCAAGGCGCCTTGGGCTAGCCTTGACAGCAGCCGTCACTGGAATGCTGATCTACTCCGCATCATGCGACTGGTCATCCAGGATCATAACCGGCTCGCTAGAGAACATGTACCTGCCCCAAGGGACAAAGCTTCCGGAGGGCGATGCGGTGATAGTGGTTCTCGGGGGAGGGGTGAGGTACGAGCAGGATCTTACCCCCTTCGAAATGGGCACCTACACCGCAGCCAGGGTTCTGGCAGCCCAGCGCCTGGCCGCCAAGACCGGTTGGCCTGTTTTGTGCTGCGGCGGCAACCCAAGATCAGACCCGGACCCCTCGCTCTCGGAGGCACGGCTGATGGCGGATACGTTGAGGGACATGGGTATAGAAAGGGTTTATGAAGAGGGCCGGTCCAGGACCACCATGGAGAACCTCTCCAACGCCTATCCAATGCTTAAGAGCTTAGGCGTCCGCAACGTGGTGCTGGTGACAAGCGCCTTCCACATGCCAAGATCCCTGTACGCCGCAAGGAAGGCGCTCAAGGGCTTCCAGGTCTACCCTTACCCAGCGGGGCGCCTCACCGACCGCTCCCCCCTTGACCCCATGAGTTTACTTCCCAACCAGACCGCCATGGCGACCTCTGCTCTGGGGCTTAGGGAGTGGGTGGGGATCGGACACTACAAGGTGTTAAGCCTGTTCAGCAGGTCTCCTGAGGAAAGGTAATCCCTGTACCTTTCAAGGGGTTTGCCCGCCCGCATGTCCTCCTCCAGCTGAAGCATCAGGGACGAAAAGCCCCTGTAGCCCGCCACCGCGGAATCCCCCTTGAGGCGATGGACCAGCTTTTCTGCCACCTCAAGGTCGTTCCTGGCTATGGCATCACAGAGCCCCGCGGCCAAATCGGGCAGCTCCCTTAAAAAATCGTCCTTCGCCAGGGCCGCCACCGGATCCACATCCATATCTTCGGGGTTCCACCCGGTCCACTGGGCCACCACGTCCTTCAAGAGCTTCGCCGATATGGGTTTGAAAAGGGTCTCGTCCATCCCCGCCTCCAAAGCCCCCGCCAGGTCCGACTCACCGCCTGCGGTAAGGGCCAGTATGGGCTTGTCAAACCCCATCTCCCTGAGCTTCGATGCCGCCTCAACCCCGCCCATCCGGGGCATCAAAAGGTCCATGAACACTATGTCGGGCATCTGGGACATGGCCAGATCCACCGCCTCAACCCCATCGGAGGCGGATATCACCGTGGCCCCCATCTTCTCCAGCATCACCGAAAGGGACTTCCGGTTCACCAATGAGTCGTCCACCACCAGAACCTTGGGAGCCCTGCCCAGGGACCTTGGAATCGACGAGGTGAGCCTGCGAATGGGTATGTTCACGTCAACCCCTTCCCCCTGCACGGAGGTGAAGAAGCTTATCCCGTCGCTGTACCTCTCCGCAAGGAACTCCACCACCCCCCTAAGCCCAAAGGTGGACCCCTGGGACAGGGAGGAGGCCTCTATCATCACCTTGACATTGGAGGAGTCCCCCACCACGCCCACGCTTACGGACTGGGCGGACATGTCGACGTAATACATGTTGACTATCCCCATGAGCATCTGAAGTGACCCATACCTTATCTGCGATGAGGGGTCCATGCCCTCTATGAAGATCTCAAAGGCCCGGTTTTCCATCCTCTGCCAGCCCTGCCCCAAAGCCCTCAGGGCGTCCAACGCCTCGCTAAGGGGCACATAGGCCCCAAAACGCTGGGACTCCAGCTCTATCTCGCAAAGCAGCGTGTCTATCTGGGAGCTGAGGACCCTAGCGGCCCCAAAGGCCAGGGAGGCGCTTTGAGGAGAGTACTGGTTCTTAAGATCCTCCAAGGCAAGGGACAAGGTCCAAAGGGGAGTCCTGAGGTAGTGGCCCCACTGCTCCATCTCGCTGAGCTTCACCCTGCCTCTCACGGCATCCAGCGAAAGGGCGAACAGCTCGCCAAGGATCCACAGGGACAAGAGGTCGTCGGAGTTGTAAGAGGAAGCCCTTCCGAAGACGCCGACCCAGCCGGACATGCGCCAGGTGTTGAAGGGGGCCAAAGCTCCCCTGTCAACGCAGAGCCAGCCGGGGAAACAAAGGGGGTTGTCCCTCTCCCTCACGGCGGGAACGTCGCTGGGGGACTCGATGGACTTGAGGTACAGCCAAAGCCTATCGGCGGTCTCCTTGGGAAAGTCCTTAAGGGATCTTAAATCTCCGTCGTCCCAAAAGTAAGCCTCGTCTTCCCCGTCGGAGAACCAAATGGCGCAGCTAGGACTTTTGGATATCTCACAAAGGCCCTTGAAGAAAACCGAAAGCAGCTCTGACTTGGAGGAAGCGCTTTTAACTCCGTGGAGAAGCGACTTAAGAGTAGAGCTGTCCACCCCTTCACCTCCTCAAGAGGGTCATCCTTCTCATTCTTCGCCGAAACGGCGCCAAAGGCGCCTCAACCTGTCCTTTATCCTTGCCTCCATCCCCCGGTCCGTGGGCCTGTAGAACCTCCTAGGCTCCGGAAGGTAACTTGCCGGAACCCACCCCCTGGGATCCCCATGGGGATACACGTAACTGGCGCTCCCAGGGATCAGATGCTCCGGGACATCCATCAGGTCCCCATCCTCCACGGCCTTCCTTGCGGATCTTATGGCCTCGTAAGCTTTATTGCTCTTGGGCGCCGCGGCCAGGTAAATGACCGCCTCCGCCAGCAACATGTCCCCCTCCGGCAAACCCACCCGGTCGAAGGCTGACGCGGCGGCCTCCGCCAAGACCAACCCCATGGGATCCGCCAGCCCCACTTCCTCGGCGGCAAGAATGCATATCCTGCGGGCTATGAAGCGGGGATCCTCGCCGGACTCCAACATCCTGGCCAGCCAGTAGACCGCGCCGTCCGGATCGGAGCCCCGGACGCTCTTTATAAAAGCAGATATCAAATTGTAATGTTGATCTCCCTTTCTATCATAACGCCTGAAGGAGCTACCCGCAAAGGCAAAGACGTGCTCCTCCCTTATGGAGCTCCCCCCCATGGCGGCAACCCCCAAGGCAACCCCCTCAAGCCTTAAGAGCGCCTGTCTTAAGTCCCCGGAAGAGGAGGAAGCCAAGGCCCCAAGGGCTTCCTTTGTGGCGGACAACCCCAAGCGGCCCAACCCCCTTTCCTGGTCCTCCAGGGCCCGCTGGAGGACCAGGAGCACGTGGGAATCCTCCAGCGGCTTCATCTGGTAGACCAACATCCTGGAAAGCAGGGTCTTGTTTATCTCAAACCAAGGGTTCTCCGTGGTGGTCCCCACCAGAACCATCTGTCCGGACTCTACGAAGGGCAGCAGCACATTCTGCTGCTGGGAATTGAAGTGGTATATCTCATCCACAAAGGCTATGGGAGGGTCAAACCCCATGGACAGGAGCGACACCGCCCGATCCGCCAAAGCCCTAAGGTCGCTGAGCTTTGAAGTTACCGCGTTTATCTCCAAAAGCTCCCTGCCAGTGGCGGATCCCATAAGACGCACCAAGGTGGTCTTCCCCACCCCCGGAGGTCCGTAGAGGATGCAGCTGCGAATAGAGTTAGTCCGTATGAGCAGCCCCAGGGGGCCCTCGGGACCTAAGAGGTGCTCCTGCCCCACGTACTCATCGAGGCTCCTAGGCCGGAACCTCTCGGGAAGCGGAACCTTAAACCCCTTCTCCATGTCCTGCACCCCCACTTCCCCAGCGGGACAGGAGCTCTTCCACGGGTACGGCGGACGGCTCGGGGCGGTCAAGGATCCTCACGAGGGGGAAGGACTTTCGCAGCGCCTCCCCCAAGGTCCTCCTAAGGGATGAGCCCATGGCGGACACCGGGATGGATGGACACATGAGAAAGTGCCCGTAGGACACCTCCACGTCCTCCATGAAGAAGGCCCCACATCCCATGGACGCGGCGGCGAAGGCATTCTCCCAGAAGCCCTGCCTAAGCTCCACCAGGCCTATGGACTTAAACCGCTCAACCAGTCCATCGACGCCCACGAGCTCCGCCACAGGCCTATACTCCCAGGGCACGCACATCCTAGGTTCCATAAGATGCTCCAAAAGCTGGAACATGTCTTCAAAGCAGAGGTCCGCCAGGGGAGCCCAGGCCTCTTCGAAGCGGTTCACAAGGCAAGTCCTCATAGAGGCCCTGCGGCCCCCTATGAGGTCGTACACGTAATCCCCCAGGAACAGACAGTCCCAGGGGGAGGCCCCAAGCAGCGACGCCGCGTGTAGAAGAGGGGCGGGATCCGGTTTAGGAGGCGTGAAGTCGTCCCTTGATATGGTAACCGAAGGCAACTGGATCCCCGATGCCTTGGAGGCCGCCTCCATGGCCCTCCTGCAGTTTCTGGAGACCACTCCCCAAGGTATCCCGCGATCCTCAAGGAACTTCAACACCTGAACGGCCCCCCCAACGGGCACGCTTTTGAGGGCCCCCTCAACCTCTATGGCCTCAAGGTCCATCAACAGGTTGGACCTCAAGGGCTCTCCCAGGGAGTCAGCTTCCTCAAGGAGCATGACCCGCCGTCCCCCGAAGTACTTCTCCCTTAGGGGGGAGAAGTCCAGCCGGCTGTCCACCAGAACCCCGTCCCAATCGAATATCACCGCCTTGGAAAGGCACGGACCCCACAAGGGGGACGGGGAGTGGCTCATCTAACACACCTCCAGAAGACTTGCAAACTTGTGATGGTTTGTTTAACAAGCAAAAAGGCCGGCCCCAGATAAACCTTGGGGTCCGGCCGGGTTAAAACCGCTCAAATTAGCGGAACGAGATAACCCCGCGATGCCGTGCGGGGAAGGCCTTGACCCGCTGCCTCAATATATGGAGCCCCCCGAACCTTGGAATCAGACTGCCTTGAAGGCTGTCATCACCGGAACGGAGAAGGCCCCGGCGGGTTGAAAGTGTTGGCTCAAGACTCTACACCCCTTCCACGAACACCGCAGGGCTACTCTTGTCCATTATTGTATTTTGAAACCCCCGCACACGCAAGGGCCGCCCAAAGGAACATTAAACTCCTCTTCTGGCCCCTTCAACCCCTTCCCTCACGGAGTCCCTGACCCACAGGCACACGTCAGGGGTCTTGAAAAGCTCGGGATCCTCCAAGATCTCAAGGGCCTCGGCGGAATCGAAGACGTACACCCCCCTGCACTTGAACGTAAGCCTCCAGCGCACCTTAGGGTGCCCGGAGAGCAGGGTCATCATGGTGGATCCAAGGTCTCCCACGGGAGGCCTGTCTATGTGGCTCAACCGGAAGGACGCCTCCGTAAGGGTGCCCTCCCCGGGCTTTGACTCCAGCCGGAAGGCGCCACCGCACGCCTCCGCAGCCTGCTTTAAGAACGGCAGCCCAAGCCCCACTCTCCTGGTGCTCCTGGAGGTGTAAAAGGGATCCACCGCCATCTCGGCCACCTCCTTGGGCATCCCCCTTCCGTTGTCCCTAACCCACATCCTCACCAGATCTCCCTCCACATCCTCCTCCAGCCCCATGTCCACAAAGTCCGCCCCGGCGTTAACTCCGTTCTCCGCTATGTCCAACAGGTGATGCGAAAGATCCTCCAGCAAGGGGATCACCTCCAAAATGTCGCTAAGGCAGATAAAGACCTCCTCTGCAAACCAATGTATAATGTAATGGTATAGAGGGGAGGTGGAAACACCTTGAGAGGAATTTGCGTCCACGCCCACTTCTATCAACCCCCGAGGGAGGACCCATGGCTAGACGAGGTCCTTCTGGATCCTTCCGCTGCCCCATCTCATGACTGGAACTCCAGGGTAACCGACGAATGCTACAGACCCAACAGGGCCGCCCGCCTGGTGGACTCCTCGGGCGGGATAGTGCACATAATCAACAACTACCTGCACATGAGTTTTAACGTGGGGCCCACCCTCCACCGCTGGATACTGCGCCACGACCCGATCCTGGATTACCACATGGCCCAGGCGGACAGGACATCGGAGGCAAACCTGGGGTGCGGCAACGCAATAGCCCAGTGTTACAACCACATGATAATGCCCTTGGCGACCCACAAGGACAAGAGGACTCAGATCCTATGGAGCATAGAGGACTTCAAGGCCCGCTTTGGAAGACCCCCAGCGGGCATGTGGCTGCCCGAGACCGCGGTGGACATGGAAACCCTTGAGGAGTTGGCCCGCCTTGGAATAGGCTTCACCATCCTAGCCCCCCATCAATGCGCCGCGGTGCGTCCACCGGATGGGCCATGGGTCGAGACTCCTGGAGGCGCCGGGCTGGACGTCACAAGGCCCTACAGGCAGCACCTGCCATCGGGGCGGCACGTGGACATAATCTTCTACCACGGGGCAACCTCCCAGGCCATAGCCTTCGGAGGCCTTTTGGACAACGGCGACCGGTTCGCCCAGCACCTGATGGGGTTGCTCCCCGATGATAACGAACCTCGGCTTCTAACCATAGCCACCGACGGTGAAACCTACGGGCACCACCACCGTTTCGGAGAGATGGCCTTGGCCAGGGCGTTTCAGCTCATATCTCAACGAAAAGACCTGTTTCTAACAAACCCAGGGGCCTTCCTCAAAAAGCACCCCCCCCTGTGGCAGTGCAGGGTGGCGGAGAACACCTCGTGGTCCTGCGCCCACGGGGTAGAACGCTGGAGAAGCGACTGCGGATGCCACACCGGCGGACATGTGGGCTGGCACCAGCGCTGGAGGGCCCCGTTAAGGGCCGCCCTGGATCACATCAGGGATCGCATAGACCAGGTCTACGATCAAATGATCTCCCCATTAACGGATCCCTGGGAACTGCGCAACCTGTTCATAAAGGCACTTCTGGACCGAAGGGACTCCAACCCATCTCCCCTTAAAAAGAGACAGGACTTCCTCAAGGAGCACCTGCCGGGCATCGATGACTCGGAGGGCATAAGGGTCCTCACCCTGTTGGAGGCCCAGCGGATGCGGCTCTTCATGTACACCTCCTGCGGGTGGTTCTTCAACGACATCGGCGGCATAGAGACCCGCCAAATCTTAGCTTACGCCCAAAGGGCCCTGGAGCTCACCGAAGAGGCCTCCGGGATGGACGTGTCCGGGGAGTTCCGTCAAATCCTAAAGACCGCGGAGGGTAACACGAAAGAGCTGCCCAACGGTCTTGAGGTGCTCAACCGCACGGTGATGCCCCAAAGGCGCACTCTGGAGGACATGGCGGCGGCCTCCATCATGCTTAAGACCTCCGGCACCTTCTACTCCTTTTTCTGCTCCTCCAGACTCAAGGAAGCCGCCTCCGCAGGCGTGGCATTGAGGGTTGGGACCCTGTCGGTGACCGATCAGAGAACCGGGAAGACCTGGTCCGGCTCCGGGGCGGTCCTTTCCGCCGGAGGCTTGGACGACCGTTGTTGGCTCAGTGATAAGAAGGTTGACGCCGAAGCCCTTATCAAGGATTTTATTAAATTAGATATAATAAGTTTTGGGGATCGTCTTAGGCAAGCGCTGCCCATTGGGCCCCGGGGGCCGGAGGCGCTCCCGGAGGACGAGAGGGCCTCCATGGGCATGCAACGGGCCCAAGCGGCGGAAGATCGCTACGAGGACCTCTCCCGCTCCATACTGGAAGACAACCGCCGCCTAATAGCCCAGTTAGGGGATCTTGGCCTTACCCCCCCTTCCCTAATGACCGCCGCGGCAGAGATAGTGATGAGGGGGAGGACCAGGGAACTTCTATCCCAATTGGATCCCATGGGGTTATCCAAACCGGGATCGCCGCTGGAGGAACTTCTAAAAGAAGCCATGGACATGGGCATAAAACCCCACATGGATCAAGTGGCCCCGGCCCTGACCGAGGCTCTGCATGACCGCATAAGGTCCTTACGAAACGGAGGTGAGGACGAGGAGGCAGGAATAGCCGACGTCCTGGAGACGATCCGCCGCTTCAGGGACCTGGGGGTCCCCCTGGACCTCTGGAGGCTCCAGAACGAGGTATGGAGGAAGCTGGAGTCCACGGGGCACCAGCTGGGGCCTATGTGGCTTGAGCTGGCACGGGAGCTGGGCTTTGCCCTGCCCGGATGATAATGCCGCCAACGGAATGAATGATACAATGTCATCAAGATGATGCATCGCCTTAGGTTTGTTATGCCCTGCAATCATAATCTATGAGGGGGGTACGCTGATGACGATAATGACCTACGGGGACAACATAGGCAACTCGATGCTCAAGACCCTGGAACACGACCCGGTCTTCAGGTCCGTGGCCTATTTCTCCATGGAGATCGCCATAAGGCCCGAGATTCCAACCTACTCCGGCGGCCTTGGGGTGTTGGCGGGGGATATAATAAAAAGCGCCGCAGACCTTGGAGTGCCCATGGCGGCGGTTACTCTCCTATACAGGAAGGGTTATTTCATCCAGCACATAGACGAAACGGGGTACCAGAAGGAAAGCCCCGTGGAATGGAAGCCCGAGGAGTATCTCACCCTGCTCCCCAACGAGGTATCCGTAACCCTGGAGGGCCGACCCGTCAAGGTGCGCACTTGGGTGTACGACTACGTTGGGCAGTCCGGTTACCCCCTTCCAATATACTTTCTGGACACGGACTTCGAGAGCAACACCCCGGCGGACAGGAACCTCACCTGGTACCTTTACGGCGGCGACCAGCGGTATCGGCTGTGCCAGGAGCTGATCCTGGGCGTAGGTGGTTTGAGGATGCTCCGGGACTTGGGATACCGGAACATAAAGACCTTCCACCTCAACGAAGGCCATGCGGGGTTCATAACCCTTGAACTGCTGCGGGAACAGGGGTATGAGGATTACAACAAGATCCGGGAGAAGGTCATATTCACCACCCACACGCCGGTGCCCGCGGGGCACGACCACTTCTCCTACGAGCTCATAGACAAGGTCATGGACCCGGTGTTCGTGCACCACATAAAGCGGATGATGGGGCCCGAGGGTGTTTCCATGACCGAGCTGGGCCTTAAGTACAGCAGGTACACCAACGCTGTGTCGGTAAAGCACGCGGAGGTGAGCCGCAACATGTTCAACGTGGCCAACATAGACGCCGTGACCAACGGGGTCCACTCCACCACATGGACCTGTCCCGGCTTCGCCAAGCTGTACGACCGCTACATCCCTGGCTGGCGCAACGACCCCAGCCGGCTCATTCAGGCCCTTCAACTGCCCGACGAAGAGGTTTGGAAGGCCCACCAGGCGGCAAAGATGAAGCTGCTCGCCAGGGTTCTGGAGGAGACCGGCCGAGAGCTGGACGCGGACGTGCTTACCATAGGCTTCGCAAGGCGGGCGGCGGCTTACAAGAGGGCGGACCTCATCTTCTCCGACGTGAAACGGCTCATAGACGTCTCCTCTGGTCAAGTGCAGTTCATATTCGCCGGCAAGGCCCACCCCCACGACGAGCCCGGCAAGGCGCTCATAAAAAGGATTCACGACATGGCGAAGGAGATCGGCACCGCCGTGCCCATAGTCTTCCTCGAGAACTACGACATGTCCCTGGCAAGCCTTTTGACCTCCGGCGTGGACATATGGCTCAACAACCCAAGGCGTCCCAGGGAGGCATCGGGCACGAGCGGCATGAAGTGCACCCACAACGGGGTTATGAACTTCTCGGTCCTGGACGGATGGTGGATAGAGGGGTGGGTGGAGGACGTGACCGGGTGGTCCATAGGGCCTGAGCCTGAAGAGGCGGAGCTCGTGGAGTACGACGAGATGCAGGACGCCATGGACCTTTACAACAAGCTGGAGGACAAGGTCATCCCCACCTACTACCAACACCGGGACCGCTGGATATGGATGATGAAACACGCCATAGCCCTCAACGCCAGCTACTTCAACACCCACCGGGTGGTCAAGGAGTACTGCGAGAAGGCCTACGGCGTGGTTTTCAGGGGGCTCTAAGACATGGGGCGCAAAAATCCCATCCGGGTGCTCCACGTAACCCCCGAGATGGCACCCCTGGTGAAGATGGGGGGGCTGGGAGATGTGGTGGGCTCCCTCCCGAAGGCGTTGAACTCCATGGGAGCCGATTGCCGGGTATTGATGCCCAACTTCAAGGGAATCTCGGAAAAGGCAAGCTCCCTGAGCATAAAGATCGTCAAGTGCCCAAATAAGGTGCACGCGGCGATTAACTGGCGGGTATACTCTGGGACGATCCTTAGAACCCAGGTAAACGGCGTTAAAGTATACCTGCTTGACCAACCGGAGCTCTTCTCGGACCTTGACGCGTATCCCAAATCCCTTACCTGCGAGGCGGTGCTGCCCTTCATCTTCCTATCCATGGGAGCTCTGGAGCTGGGAAGCGCCTTGGGATGGACGCCGCAGGTGCTGCATCTTCACGATTGGCCCGCGGCACCGGCGGCGAGCATGCTCAAGTGGCACCGGCATTACCATAAACTCCGGGGTCAGTTTGAGACGGTGCTGACCATACACAACCTGGCCCATCAGGGGATAGTCTCCCCCGGCGGGTTGGAAGGCTGGGGATTCAACAAGAACAGCTTCTCCGTGGAGGGGATGGAGTTCTACGGGCACGTGAACCTTTTAAAGGGCGGCATCATAGCCAGCGACAGGGTCACAACCGTAAGCCCCAGATACTCCTGGGACATCCAGACAAAAGAGGGCGGCATGGGGCTTGACGGGGTGCTGTTTGCAAACCGCGGCAAGCTGTCCGGCATACTCAACGGGGTGGACTACGACGTTTGGAACCCCTCGGTGGATCCCTTGATCCCAAGCCCATATACCACGGAGGATCTCTCCGGCAAGATCAAATGTCGAACCAAGCTCCTTAGCTCCCTTGGATGGGATGACACCGATGACGTGCTGGTGGCCTTCGTTGGCAGGCTGGTGGAGCAAAAGGGCATCGACCTCATCCTTGGAGCCCTCAGCAAGATCCTCGCGGAGCCTCTGAGGCTTGTGATCCTGGGCTCAGGGCACCCCCTGTTCGAAGAACGGCTTAGGTCCGAGGCAAAGAAGCACCCGCAGAAGATCTGGGTATCCACGGACTTCGACGAATCCATGGCCCACAGGATATACGCCGGCTCCGACCTCATGCTCATGCCCTCCCAGTTCGAACCGTGCGGGTTGTCACAACTGATAGCCATGGCCTACGGCACCATCCCGGTGGCGAGGGCAACGGGTGGCATAGCGGACACGGTGATAGACGCGGACGGGGCGGAGGACGGGAATGGGTTCCTCTTCATAGACTACTCCCCGGAGGAGATGATGAAAGCCCTTAAAAGGGCCCTATCCGCCATGGGCGATCCAAAAAGACGGGATAAGATAAGAAGAAACTGCATGACCGCCGACTTCTCATGGCGGCAGTCCGCAAGGGCTTACATGAACATATACGAGGAACTACTAGGATATAGATAGGGGGGATCTAAAGGTCAGAGCCACAAACCCAGGTCGAAATCCCTTGACCCTATGACATGGCTTAAGGGCTGTCCTATGTCCAAGGGGGACATTTCTTGTTTCTTTGGGATCTCACGCCAAACATCTCACGGGGGTGATGGATCTTGATCTTCGGCAAGTACGGAAGGGTCTTGGGGATAGTCCTGGCGGGAGGCAAGGGGGAAAGGCTCATGCCCCTCACCAAGTACAGGGCCAAACCGGCGGTCCCTTTCGCCGCCAAGTACCGGATAATCGACTTCGCCCTGTCAAACATGGTGAACAGCGGGCTTTTCTCCATATACTGCTTGGTTCAATTCAAGAGCCAATCCCTTAACGAACACATAGAACGGGGCTGGCAGTTCGGCAACGCCCTAAGGGGGCGGGACTACTTCATAACCGCCGTCCCAGCCCAGATGTGGACCGGGGAGAGGTGGTACGAGGGCACCGCCGACGCGGTGTTCCAGAACCTGCACCTGATAACCCTTTTTGACGCCGACAGGATCTGCATATTCGCGGCGGACCACATCTACAAGATGGACATAGAGCAGATGCTCCAGTACCACATGGACACCAAGGCGGACGTTACCATAGCGGCCAACACCGTGCCCTCGTCGGAAGCCCACGCCTTCGGCTGCATGGACACCGATCCCTCCGGAAAGGTGGTGAGCTTCGTTGAAAAGCCAAAGAACCCTCCCCAGATACCGGGTAAGCCGGGCTTCAGCTACGTGTCCATGGGCAACTACATCTTCGAGCGCCACGTGCTCGAAGAGGCCATAATAGAAGACAACAAGATAGAGACCAGCTCCCACGATTTCGGCAAGGACATACTGCCCCGCATATACAGCCGGTGCAGGGTCATGGCCTATGACTTCAAGAGCAACGTGCTGCCCGGGATAGACAGGCCCTACTGGAAGGACGTGGGCACCATAAAGGCCTACCACGAGGCCCACATGGACCTTTTGCAGCACCCATCGGACCTCACACTCTACAACCCCCTATGGCCCATAAGGACCGTATCCTACTCGGATCCACCGGGGTTCACCTATCCCGACAAGGGGCAGGGCTGCTCGGTGGTGGGCACCCTAAGGGCGGAGGGGAGCCGGGTACTTGGCGCCATAGTCCACCGGTCGGTGCTCTCCAGAAACTGCGTGATAAACGCCGGGGCGGTGCTGGAGGAGTGCATAGTGGGACAGGGGGTGATCATAGGGGATAACTGTAAGCTCCGCAGGGTCATCCTGGACGCCTACAACGTGGTGCCTCCAAACACGGTGATAGGATACAACCCAGAGGTGGACCGGGAGAGGTACCACGTGGACCCGGAATCCGGGGTGGTGGTCCTTGGTATGCCAAGGATACAGCTTAGAAGGGATCTCGGGCTTCCTCCGGACAACGACGACCCCTTAAGCGCCCTTTAGAAAGTAAAAAGGAGGCAAAAAGCTCAGATGGAGAGGAAAAAGCTTTACCTTGCAGTAACCGGGGCCATAATGTTGATGGGGATGGCCCTAGCCTTCCAC
>JAOACP010000034.1 GCA_026417795.1 Thermanaerothrix sp. | reverse complement strand
CCGCTTCTGCCTTCACGATCTCCATCCGCGTTTTCATGGACAACCTCACCTCGTTTCCCCCCTTCGGGCTTCGCCCTGTAGGGGATCATATTTCGTTTGGATTCTTAGGTGAGGCAACGTTCCCTTTTCGCTTAGGTGAGGCAACGTTCCCTTTTCGTTTAGATTTTACGTGAGGCAATTCGATCCCTTGACTAGCCTGCCCTTGGCTAGTACAATACCTCTCGTCAGTGCCGGGGTGGTGGAACTGGTAGACACGCACGTTTGAGGGGCGTGTGGGGAAACCCGTACGAGTTCGAGTCTCGTCCCCGGCACCATTTTTTTGCCTCCGTTGGTACTTCACGTCCCGCTTCGGCGCCGTCCCATCCTGGACGGCGCCGAAGTTCTTCCCCCCCTTTAGGACCTTCCTTCTTTTCCCACGATAATGGCCGCGGTGGATGGTACAATCTAAAAGAATGCGCGTTTAGCCGTTTGGGATGTCTTGATTTAGATTTAATTCTATGGGGGTTGGATTTCAATGGCCGTACTCATAACCGGCGCGGCCGGTTACATAGGAAGCCACTGCTGCGTGGAGACCCTGGAGGCGGGGTATTCGGTGGTGGGGTTGGATAACTTCTCCAACAGCAAGCCGGAGGTGCTTAACCGCATCAAGGCCATAACTGGCAGGGATTTCCGGTTCTACCGGGGGGACATGAGGGACAAGGGGCTTCTTGACCTGATATTCTCCGAGAACCAGGTGGATACGGTGATCCACTTCGCGGGGCTTAAGGCGGTGGGGGAGTCGGTGGAGCGGCCTTTGGACTACTACGACAACAACGTATGCGGCACCGTGGCGCTGTGCGAGGCCATGCTGCGCCACGGGGTAAGGCGCATGGTCTTCAGCTCCTCCGCCACCGTTTACGGCGTGCCCGAGAGGTGCCCCATACCCGAGGACGCCCCATTGGGGGCCCAAAGCCCTTACGGCAGGACCAAGCTGATGATAGAGGAGATCCTAAAGGACCTATGCTCCGCGCCTGACGGCCTTGCCACCGCGGTGCTGCTCCGTTACTTCAACCCCATAGGGGCCCACCGGAGCGGCATGATAGGCGAGGACCCGGAGGGGATACCCAACAACCTTATGCCCTACATAACCCAGGTGGCCTGCGGAAGGCTTGAGGAGTTAAGGGTCTTCGGCGGCGACTACGACACCCCCGACGGCACCCCCGTGAGGGACTACATACACGTGGTGGACCTGGCAAAGGGGCACATAAAGGCCCTTGAGAAGGCCTCATCATCGGAGGGGGTGCTGGTCTACAACCTGGGCACCGGCAGGGGCTACAGCGTCCTCGAGGTGGTACGGGCCTTCGAGGCCGCCACGGGGGTGAGCATACCCCACAGGATAGTGGACCGCCGTCCGGGCGACGTGCCGGTGTGTTACGCCGATCCCTCCAAAGCCCTGCGGGAGCTCGGCTGGAAGGCGGAGATGGACATAAACGACATGTGTCGGGATTCCTGGAACTGGCAGAGCAGGAACCCCATGGGATACGCCGCAAAATGACCATTAAAGTTGCGAAAAGGCGCCGCTGGTCCCTTGTTACCCGCCATTTAAGCTGTCTTTTGAGCCCCTTGGGACCCGGACGTATCCCAGGGGAGCTGGGTAATTGTGGTTTTCCTGGAGACATGCACCATGGCCTACGGCGCTAACGCCAGCAAGGGCCGCAAAGGCAAGGAAGGACTTCGTTTCCTTCCCGCCACCCCCCAGGAGGTGGCGCGTCTTGGCTGGGACTCTCCGGACTTTCTTCTAATAACCGCAGATGCCTACGTGGACCATCCTTCCTTTGGGCATGCGGTGGTGGGCCGCTGGCTTGAGGCCCTGGGCTTTAAGGTGGCGGTGGCCCCCCAGCCCAGGTGGGACAGCCCGGAGGAGCTTTCCGCCTACGGAAGGCCTAAGCTTGCGGTGCTCATAAGCGGCGGCAACGTGGACTCCATGGTGGCCAACTACACCTCCGAGCGGCATCGGCGCTCGAAGGACCTTTACTCCCCTGACGGCGTTCCGGGGCTTCGGCCCGACAGGGCGGTCATCGTGTACTCCAACCTGGCAAGGCGGGCCTTTAAGGGGGTCCCGGTGATAATAGGGGGGATCGAGGCCAGCTTGAGGCGCCTTGCCCACTACGATTACTGGACCGACCAGGTGAGGCGCTCGGTCCTCATGGACTCCAAGGCGGACATATTGGTTTACGGCATGGGGGAGCGTCCGCTGAAGGAGCTGGCGGAGCGGCTCGCCGCCGGCCAGTCCCCGGGGGAGATGAGGGACGTCAAGGGCACCTGCGTGAGGATAAGGGAGGATCAGATACCCAAGGAGGGGCTTGTGATACCGTCCTTCGACGAGGTGAAATCCAGCCCTAAGTCCCACTGCGAGGCCTTCCGCCTTGCGTACCTCAACAACGACCCCTTCCGGGGCCGCCCATTGGTTCAGTGCCAGAACCCAGGCATACTGCTTCAGAACCCCCCTCCCATGCCGTTGTCCCAGGAGGAGCTGGACCGGGTTTACTCCCTTCCCTTTACGTACCTCCCCCATCCCAGGTATCACGGTTCCCGCATCCCCGCCCTGGAGGAGGTTCGGTTTAGCGTGACCGCCCACCGGGGCTGCATAGGGGACTGTTCCTTCTGCGCCATAGGCATGCACCAGGGCAAGGACCTGCAGGCCAGGAGCTTGATGTCCATGGTGGAGGAGGTGGAGCGGTTCCTGGAGTCGCCGGATTTTAAGGGCATAGTGAGCGACGTTGGAGGCCCCTCCGCCAACTTCCATCGGATGCCGTGCCCCAAGGCCGAAAGCCAAGGGGTCTGCCGGGACAGGTCCTGCCTTGGGGCCCGCCCCTGCCCGAACCTGCGGCCCCACCACGAGGACTACTTTGAGGCCTTGAGGGCCATAAGGTCCATGAAGGGGATAAAGAAGGTGTTCGTGCGCTCCGGGGTGCGGTACGACTACCTTCTGATGGATCGGCCGGAGTACCTGAGGGAGCTGTGCGAACATCACGTCAGCGGCCAGATGCGGATAGCCCCGGAGCACCTGTGCGATTCGGTGACGGCCCTCATGAACAAACCGGGCTTTGAGACGCTCCTTAGGTTCATGGAGGCCTTCGGAAGGGTTTCCGGCGGAAGGCTCTTCCTGGTGCACTACATAATGACATCCCACCCGGGCTGCACGCTGGAGGACGCGGTGGAGATGGCGGTGCGTTTCAAGAGGCTTGGCATAAGGCCCAGGGAGGTGCAGGACTTCACCCCCACGCCCATGACCCGGTCCACCTGCATGTACGCCACCGGCATGGACCCCATGACGGGCCGAAGGGTCCACGTCCCCAAGGGGCGTGAGCGGCGCCTCCAGCGGGCCCTGGCCCAGTACTGGAAGGAGGAGAACCGCTCGCTGGTGGAGGAGGCCTTGAGGGCGGTGGGAAGGGAGGATCTGGTGGGCTTTGGCCCCCGCTGCCTGATACCCCCGCAAGGCCCCATGAAGAAGCCCCTGGATTTCAAAGCCCAGGGAAAGGCCTGTGAGGAGATTCCACGGGATGTCGTCGGCCCCAAGGGGGCCGAAGGAAGGCGTGGCAAGAGGCCAAGGGGGAGAAGATACAGCCCCGAGTAAGGCCGTTGGTCTCCCCTTAGGCCCCTCCGCTCTTTCTACATGCCTCCGGGCAGGCTGTTCCTTGTGATCCGCAATATGCGCTCCATCCAGGCCTGGAACCTGACGGCCCTTAGGATGTTGAGCAGCGTGATGTTGGGATCCTCCATGCTGCTACAGGAGTCGTTCTTGAGGGCGTTGGAGTAGACCTGCAGTGGGTATCGCAGGATCCAGTCCTTGAGGACGGAGCTGCCCACCGGGTGGTACAGTATGGCCCCAAGCCCCCCCCCCTTCTGCACGTAAACGGTTGCCTGATAGGTCTGTTTGCCCAAAAGCCCCGGGGGGAACTCTATCCTCTCCCGGCGGCCGAAGCCCTCCTTCAGCAGGAGGTCGTGCCCGTCTATGGTCCTTTCGACCTCTATGAGGGTGAGGTCGTAGAAGTGCCTTATGAAGGCCACGATCCTCCTGCATAGGTCCGTGGCGTAAGGGGCCATCTCGGACCTGTCCAGGCTCCCCATCACCTGCACCTCCCCCCGCTGCCCCCATATCTTGTGGGCCAGGGACGTGTCCTCCTCGGGGTTCTGGGGCTCCACCATGCCCAACACCGCCGCGGCGGCGGAGGTCATGACCGGGGTGTACCACCTCTGGGGGTTTACCCGCATCAGCTTGGTTATGATCCCCCTCTTCTGAAGCCCCTGGACTCCCACCTCCTGGGATTCCATCTTGAGCCCCTCCTCCAGGTCCCCTTCGGCCCCGGAAAGGATGACCTCCCGCTCCTGGTCCTGAGCTGGGAAACAGGGTATGAGCCGTCCCATGGGGGCCCCGGGCATGACCCACCCAAGCCAAAGGGAGAACCTCTTCTCCTCCGGCAGCATGCTGAACTCGTTCTCCCTTATCACCATCTTCGGCTGGTGCAGTATGTCCGTGAGGGCCCTGAAGGTCTGCCATATCATGGGCTTCACCGCGGTGTGGGTCATACCATGGGTTATGAGCTGCGACAGGGCCTCGTCGAGCTGGGCCACGGTGTAGCTTGCGCTGCTCTTGGGCCCGGTCTTTATGTGGAGTTCCCGCCCCTCCTCCAGAAACCAGGAGGGGTTTACGGACTTCTTCTTGCCGGTGCCGTTGTTTATTATGTTCACCATCGGGGAGCCGTCTGTGAGGTGCATGGTGAGCGTCAAGTTCTCGTCAACCCTCAGGTTGGCTATCTCTTCCCTTATGGCCAATGGAAAGACCTCCCGCCTTGTTTAATGGAACTATTTTATGGCACCTGAAGGGGTTTGTCTAAAGCGTCTAAAGTGCTCGGTCCTCCTGTCTTTCTTGGGGCCCTTGAAGTCATTATAGTATCCTTTGAGGTGTGCGATGTTTGGAGTTTGGGAAAGGTGTCCTTCATGCCTTGGGGGTGGGACGGTTGAACTGCGGTGACCTGTTGGGACTCAAGGGGCTCTTGGAGCCCAGGGGTGTGGCGGTGGTTGGGGCCTCTTCGAACCTGGAGAGCATATCCGGCCGTCCGCTGAAGCTGCTTATGAGGTACCGGTACCAGGGGGGCGTGTACCCGGTGAACCCCAACCGGGACAGCATAGGGGGGTTGAGGTGCTATAAGGACCTCCTTGACGTGGAAGGACCGGTGGACGTGGCGCTGGTGGCGGTGAAGGCCAACCTGGTGCCCCAGGTGATCCGCCGGTGTTCTCAAAGGGGCATAGGCTTTGCGGTGATCTTCTCATCCGGCTTTGCCGAAGGCGGCGATCCCGCCCTTCAGGAAGAGGTGATGCGGGAGGCCCGGGATGGGGGGGTCAGGGTGTTGGGCCCCAACTGTCAGGGGCTGGTGAACCTGGCAAAGGGCATCCCCTTAAGCTTCTCCGCCTCCCTTGACACCGACAGGTTCACATCGGGCAGCCCCGGCGGCATAGCCTACGTCTCCCAGAGCGGGGCCTTCGGCTTTGCCTCCTTCGCCTGTGCCTCCGACGCGGGGGCCCGCTTCCGTTACGTGGTCACCACCGGCAACCAGGGGGATCTGGACACCGTGGAGGTGTCGAGGGCCCTCCTTGAGGACCCGGAGGTTCGTATGCTCATGATGTACCTTGAGGGAGTCAAGGACGGGGAGAAACTGGTGGAGCTGCTTAAGGCCGCCAGGGACAAGGGGGTGCCGGTTGGCATCCTCAAGGCCGGGCGAAGCCCCAGCGGGTGCGAGGCGGCCAAGAGCCATACCGCCTCCGTGGCGGGGGACCAGCGGGTGTGGCGGGCGGTGCTGGAGCAGCATGGTGCGGTCATGCTGGAGGACCTGGAGGACATAAGCTCCTTCGGCCTCATGTGCGGCGCGCTTAGGCCCGCGGGGGACCGGGTTGGGATAGTAACCACCTCCGGCGGGGCGGGGATAATGATGGCGGACCTCTGTTCCGAGCGGGGGCTTAAGGTGCCGAAGTTAAATCCCAATGCGGTGGATAGGATAAGCCGGGTGATACCTCCCTTCGGCTCGCCGCTGAACCCCGTGGACGTGACCGCCCAGGTCATAAACGACCCCGACGGCCTTAAGGACTGTCTTGAGGCCCTTAGGGACAGCGGGGACGTGGACATGATAAGCGTGGTCATCTCCATGATAACCGGTGAGGCGGGCTTAAAGACCGCCCGGCAGGTGGCGGAGTTCGCTAAGACCTGTCCCATGCCCCTTCTTTGTACGTGGCTCATAGACCAGGAGCACGGCGGTGAGTTCGTGGAGCTGCTAAAGGGGCAGAACGTGCCGGTTCTAAGGAGCCTTAGGCAGGCGGCGTGGACCCTCAGAGCCCTGTGGGGCGGGACCTCCTTCTCTGACGCCGATGGGGCCCCCTGTCTTTCCCCCCTCAAGGTGCCCGATGGCGTAAGGGGCGGCGTCTTAACGGAGCACGAGGCCAAGGGCATCCTTAAGGGTGCCGGCGTGCCGGTTACGAGGGAGGAGCTGGCGGCCAGCCTGGAGGAGGCCCTTTTGGCGGCGGATAGGATAGGCTACCCTGTGGCCCTCAAGGTGATGTCCCGGGAGATACCCCATAAGACCGACGCAGGGGTGGTGGCGTTGGGCCTTAAGGGCGGGGAGGAGCTTAAGGGGGCCTGGCAGGTCCTCATGGAACGGGCCCGGAATGTGCCTGGGGCCAGGATAGACGGGGTGCTGGTCCAGGAGATGGTGAAGGGCCTTGAGTGCATCGTGGGAGTAAAGCGGGATCCGGTGTTCGGCCCCGTGGTGGCCTTCGGCCTTGGAGGGGTTTTCGTGGAGGTCCTTGGGGACGTGGCCATAAGGAAGGCCCCGGTATCTTTGGACGAGGCCCTTGAGATGGTGGACTCCATAAAGGCCTCGCCGCTTTTCGGGAGGTTCAGGGGCCGGGGGGCTTTGGACAAGAGGGCCCTGGCGGAGGCCATATCCGTCATATCCAGGCTCGCCTTGGACCGCCGGGTGTTGGAGCTGGACGTTAACCCCCTCTTCGTGATGGAGGAGGGCAGGGGCGTCGTCTGCGCGGACGCCCTCATGAGCCTTGGGGAGTGATGGAACCATGGATTGGATATGGCCCTTTTTGGGGTACCTGGCGGGGTCCATGCCCACCGGGTACCTGGTGGTGAAGCTTTTAAGGGGTGACGACATAAGGCGCCACGGCTCCGGCAACATCGGAGCCACCAACGTGGGCCGGGTGATGGGGAAGAAGTGGGCCGTGGCGGTGGCGGTGACGGACATGCTGAAGGGGGGGGTGGTGGTGGCCCTGGCCATGGCGCTTGGGGTGAGGGACCATCTGATATTGGCGCTCACGGGCCTCTTCGGCGTACTGGGGCACAACTTCCCGGTGTGGCTTCGCTTTAAGGGTGGCAAGGGGGTGGCCACGTCCTTTGGGGTCATGTTCTTCTTCGACTGGTTCTCCCCGTGGCCGGCGCTCGTAGGAGGCATCGTGTGGTACCTGGTGATGCGGGCTTCTAGGTACGTGTCCTTGGCGTCGTTGGTGGCCCTGTACTCCTCCGCGCTTCTCATGTGGTTTTTCCGGGCCCCTGCTCCCTACTGCTGGGCGTCCCTCGCCCTGGCGGTGCTGTCCACCGTAAGACACCGGGAGAACATAAAGCGCCTCATGGCGGGCACCGAGAACCGGGTTGGGCAGCCGAAGGCGTAATCGGCCCCTTGGCTTGATTTATTTTGACCAAATGGATAAAATTACCCCGTGGAACAACATCTGCGGGGGGTTTGTGTGATGTCCAGTTTGACCAAGGCGATCGAGGAGTACATAACCAGGCTCTTCGAGGAGGCGGGATCACATCAGATCTCCCTCCGGAGGAAGGAGCTGGCGGAGAGGTTTGGCTGTGTGCCTAGCCAGATAAACTACGTTTTGAGGAGCCGTTTCGCCCCGGAGCACGGTTTTGTGGTGGAGAGCCAGCGGGGGGGGCACGGCTACATAAGGATAGTGCAGCTTAGGCTGAAGGACCCCAAGGAGCGGGTGGATCACATCGAGAAGCTGGTGGGCCGGGCCATAACCGAGCAGGAGAGCAAGAGGCTTTTGTCGAACCTGCAGAACCGGGGGCTCATAACCCCTAGGGAGCGGCTGATAATAGAGGTTGCCTTGAGGAACCAGGACGAGCAGTGCAGGAACCTCTTCGACGTGCCGGTCTTCCGGAGGGACACCATGAGGGCGGAGCTGCTCAAGAGGCTCATAACCAGCCTTGCCTTGATGTGATGTAGGGCGAAAGGGCGCGGTTTTAGCTCTTGGTGCGTTGAGAAGGGCTTGTTCATGAAGTGTGAGCGTTGCGGACGGGAAGCGAGCGTCAACATAAAGGCCTTGGCCAACGGCGTGCTCAGGGAGCATTGGCTGTGTGGGGAGTGTGCTGCCAAGGCGGGTTTTAGCGCCGGGACCTTTTCCATGTCCATCTCCCTGAAGGATCTTCTGCCCTCCATGGCCTCCGATGAGGGGGCCGACCTGGTGTGTCCCTCCTGCGGCCTTCGGTGGTCCCAGTTCAGGAAGACCGGGCTTTTGGGCTGTGGCGGCTGTTATGACGCCTTCAGGGGGCGGCTCATGCCCCTCATAGCCCGGTTTCAGGGCGGGCAGTTTCACCGGGGCAAGCGTCCCAGCGACCAGCAGTGGGAGCTTAAGAGGCTTCGGGAGGAGCTTAAGGCCGCCTTGGAGGAGGAGGCCTACGAGAGGGCGGCGGTGATAAGGGACCGCATAAGGGCCCTGGAAGGGGGTGTTCCCCCTGCTTGCCCGTGAGGTGGCGTCGCTGAATTTGGAGTGGCTTGATCCCAAGGGGGATCTGCAGGACATGGTTATGTCCAGCCGCATAAGGGTGGCCAGGAACCTCAAGGACCGGCCCTTCCCTCATTTCGCGTCCCCTGAGGACCTTGAGGCTGTAGGGGAGCGGGTGTTGGAGATACTCTCCGGCGTTGAGCACCTTAAGGACCGGAGGGTCTACCACATCGACTCCATGGATAGCCTGTCCCGGCAGGTGTTGGTGGAGAACCGCCAGATGAGCCGCGCCCTGGCCATGGGAGGTCCCGGCAGGAGCGTGCTGCTGGATCTTAAGGGGATCGTATCGGTGATGATAAACGAGGAGGACCACGTGAGGCTTCAGGTGCTCCTTGGGGGGCTCAACCTTCGGGAGGGCTGGTGCGTTGCCAAGTCCCTTCTTGACCGAATGGGGGAGGACAACTTCGCTTTCGACGGGGACCTGGGGTTTCTCTCCAGCTGTCCCACCAACGTGGGCACCGGCCTTAGGGCCTCCGTGATGGTGCACCTTCCCGCCCTTGCCCGTCTTGGGAGGATGGAGGCGGTGTCCGATGAGTGCCAGAAGCTTGGGCTGGTGGTCCGTGGGGCCTTCGGGGAGGGGACCCCTTCCCATGGGGCCATATTTCAGATATCCAATCAGGTGACCCTGGGGCCTTCGGAGGAGGAACTGGAGGAGAAGACCACCGGGGTGGTTAGGCGCCTTTGCGAGGAGGAGAAACGGGCCCGGGAGGTCCTTCGTGAGACGGCGGGGGAGAACCTGGAGGACGGGGTGTTTCGGGCCTTCGGGATACTTGCCAACGCAAGGCTTTTGTCCTTCGGGGAGGCCATGGAGCTGTTGTCCTCCGTGAGGCTTGGGGGCGCCATGGGGATGCTGCCCAAGATGGGCGGGGCCTTCTGGAACCGGCTGATGTTGGACGTTCAGCCCGCCAGGATCCAGGCCCTCGCGGAGGGGCCCCTGGACAGGCAGGGAAGGCGAAGGCTTAGGGCCCAGCTGGTGCGGGAAAGGCTTGCGGGGCTGGACTTGCGGCCCTCATGAATGGTGATTGGCCGCGGGCCGGCTAGGACGCCTCTTTCGCAGGGTATCCTTGCCGGCCCTTTTTTGACTTTTACCGTTAGGCGCTTTTTAAGTGTTTGATGTCTTGATAGCCCAGTTTGGGGCTTGATGGAAGGGGGTTCGTTTCATGTGGCAGTTCTTTACCGAGCGGGGCAAGAAGGTGGTGCAGCTGGCCCACCGGGAGGCTCTGAGGCTTGGACACGAGGTGATAGGCACCGAACACATCCTGCTTGGCCTTTTGGCGGAAGGGGAGGGAGTGGCCTCCCAGGTGCTGAGGGCGGCGGGGTTGGAGCTGGATGAGATAAGGGAGCAGGTGGAGCGGGTGGTGGGGGTAGGTGAGCCCAAGGATAAGCCCGTGGACCTACCCTTGAGCCCCAGGGCGAAGCGGGTGCTTGACCTTGCCATGCGGGAGGCCAGGAACATGGGGGTCAACTACGTGGGCACCGAACACATCCTGCTGGGCCTTCTGGCGGAGGGTGAGGGGGTGGCGTTCCAGATCCTCAACCGGATGGGGCTTGACCCGGTGAAGGTGAGGCAGGACGTGCAGGCGTACCTGTCGGGCACATCCTCGGACCTGCAGGACTCCCGCCGGGGCGGTGACGATCAGGACAGGAAGGGGGCCCCGTCCAAGACCCCAACCCTTGACCAGCTGGGGGTGGATCTGTCGGAGTTGGCTCGGAGCGGTGAGCTGGATCCGGTTATAGGCAGGGCGAAGGAGATCCAGCGTCTGGTGCAGGTGTTGTCCCGGAGGACGAAGAATAACCCGGTTCTTATAGGGGACCCGGGGGTTGGCAAGACCGCCATAGTGGAGGGCCTGGCCCAGCGGATAGTGTCCGGCGACATACCGGAGGTGCTGAAGGGCAAGCGGGTGGTGCAGCTCAACGTGGGCAACCTGGTGGCGGGGACCAAGTACCGGGGAGAGTTCGAGGAGAGGATGCGCAAGCTGGTCAAGGAGATAAAGGAGAGCAAGAACGTGATCCTCTTCGTGGATGAGATACACACCCTGGTGGGGGCCGGTGGGGCCGAGGGGGCGGTGGACGCGGCGAACATCTTGAAGCCCAGCCTTGCCAGGGGAGAGTTCCAGGTCATAGGGGCAACCACCATGGAGGAGTACAGGAAGTACATAGAGAAGGACGCCGCCCTGGAGAGGCGTTTCCAGCCCATACACGTGGACGAGCCCTCCGAGGAGGACACGGTGAGGATTTTGGAGGGGCTTAGGGACCGTTACGAGGCCCACCACCGGGTCAAGATATCCGACGAGGCCCTTTTCGCCGCCGCCAGGCTTTCCAAGCGTTACATAACCGAGCGCTACCTTCCGGACAAGGCCATAGACCTCATAGACGAGGCGGCCGCCAGGTCCAGGCTTAAGACCATGGAGGCTCCGGAGGAGCTGAAGGAGATGGAGAAGCGGCTGGAGGAGGTGCGGAAGGAGAAGGAGTCCGCGGTGATGTCCCAGGAGTTCGAGAAGGCCGCGGCGCTCAGGGACGAGGAGCGGCGCCTTTACGAGGAGATAGAGGAGGTAAGGCGCCGCTGGCAGGTGAGGCGCAACCAGGAGGAGCCGGTGGTGACCGGGGAGGACATAGCGGTCATAGTCTCCGAGTGGACCGGCGTGCCGGTGGTTCAGCTCACCGAGGAGGAGGCCAAGAGGCTTCTTAAGATGGAGGAGGAGATCCACCGCCGGCTGGTTGGACAGGAGGAGGCGGTGAGCGCCGTGGCCCGGGCCATAAGGAGGGCCCGGAGCGGCCTTAAGGACCCAAGGCGTCCGGTGGGGAGCTTCCTCTTCCTGGGCCCCACCGGGGTGGGGAAGACCGAGCTGGCGAGGCGTCTTGCGTGGTTCCTCTTCGGCAGCGAGGACGCCATGATACGGTTCGACATGAGCGAGTTCATGGAAAGGCACGAGGTGGCAAAGCTCATAGGTGCCCCTCCGGGCTACGTGGGCCACGAGGAGGGGGGCAAGCTCACCGAGGCGGTCCGCCGGCGCCCCTATTCGGTGGTGCTCTTCGACGAGATCGAGAAGGCCCATCCGGACGTGTTCAACCTGCTGCTTCAGCTTTTGGAGGACGGGCGCCTTACCGACGGCCAGGGGCACGTGGTGGACTTTAGGAACACGGTGGTTATAATGACCAGCAACGTGGGGGCTTCCGACGCCTCCAAGGGGCATCTGGGCTTTTCGTCCGGCGGCGATGACGAGGCCATGGCGGGATGGGACAGGACCCGGGGGGCCATAATGGATGCGGTGAAGCGCACCTTCCGGCCCGAGTTCCTGAACCGGGTCGACGAGATGGTGGTGTTCCGGCCCCTGAAGAGGGAGGAGCTGCTGGGCATAGCCCGGATGATGCTGGACGAGGTGGTGGCCCGCTGCGCCGAGAAGGGCATAGGGCTTTCGGTGCATTACCAGGTGGTTCAGAAGGTGTTGGAGGAGGGCTTTGACCCCAAGTTCGGTGCAAGGCCCTTGAGGCGCACCATACAGAAGCTGGTGGAGGACCCGCTGGCGGACATGATGCTGGAGGGCAAGGTTAAGGAAGGGGACGTGGTGGAGGCGGTGTTGGAGGATCAGAGGGTGGCCTTTGTCGCCGGCTGACCCTGATCCAATGAATGAAACGAAGGGAGGGTTTTGGGTGGGAGGAAGCCTGTTCTACATTCTTTTTTTTCTGTTCCTGATAGGCCCCACGCTTAGGCAGTGGCGGCTTAACCAGATGAGGCTTCAGGCCATGAGGAGCCTTGAGAGGCGACGCAACAGCCGGGTGATAACCCTCATCCACAGGCAGGAGACCATGGGTTTCTGGGGGATGTTCCAGCGGAACTTCATCAACATAGAGGACTCCGAGGAGGTGCTTCGGGTCATAAGGATGACCCCCGACGACACCCCCATAGACCTGGTGGTCCACACCCCCGGCGGTTTGTTGCTGGCGGCGGAGCAGATAGCCGAGGCCCTTCGGAAGCACCGGGCCAAGGTCACGGTCTTCGTGCCCCACTACGCCATGTCCGGCGGCACCCTTATAGCCCTGGCGGCGGATGAGATAGTGATGGACCGGCACGCGGTTTTGGGCCCCGTGGACCCTCAGCTTGGGCAGTGGCCCGCGGCTTCTATCCTAAAGGCGGTGGAGCAGAAGCCGGTGTCCGATGTGGACGACCAGACCTTGATAATGGCCGACGTGGCCAGGAAGGCCATGGTTCAGACCGAGGCTTTCGTGAGGCGCCTTTTGATCTCCAACGGCATGGAGGAGGGCAAGGCCTTGGAGCTTGCGAAGGCCCTCACCGACGGCCGCTGGACCCACGACTACCCCATAAGCATCGATGAGGCTAGGGAGTTGGGGCTCCCGGTGAGCGACGAGATGCCGGAGGAGGTATGCGCTCTCATGAGGCTGTACCCCCAGTCCGGGCAGGGACGTCCTTCGGTGCAGTACGTGCCCCTGCCAAACGAGGTGGGGCTGAACTCTTAAGATTAAGATAAGGTCCTTGAACCGATGCCACGGCTGCGTGACTTTTAACATTTGTATTTCCGTAACTTAGTGCTGAGGCGGCCTCTTTGGGGTTAACCCGAAGGGGCCGCCGCAATTGCATTGATGATTCGGATTATTCGTTCTGGACATGTGGGGTGGGTTGATTATAATTGTCAGAGGGACAGTGCAATTTAAAAGGGGGGTGTGAATAGGGAGCTTATGTGCGGGTAGGTGGTTTTTCTATACCAAGAAGGGGGAGATTGAGGCTATGACGGAAGAGAGGAAGTACCGAAAGCCCAGCCTGATGGAGGCTCTCCTGGTCCTCCTTTTCAGCGCCGCCTTCATAGGGGCGGGGGTTCTATATTGGGAGGTTTCTGTTCACATACCCATAGTGGTTGCCGCCACGGTGGCATCCCTTGTGGGGCGTTTCGTCATCGGCCGTCCCTGGCGGGATATCGAGGAAGGAATGGTAAACGGCATCATGGTGGGCATGCAGGCCATGCTCATACTCTACATAATAGGAATGCTGGTGGGCACCTGGATCCCCGGAGGGGTGGTGCCCAGCATGATTTATTACGGCCTGTCGCTTCTTAATCCTTCGGCGTTCCTTTTGACCGCCCTCATAATGTGCTCCATAGTTTCCTTCGCCACCGGCACATCTTGGGGTACCAGCGGCACCGTGGGCATAGCCCTCATGGGCATAGGGGCGGGGCTTGGGATACCGGCTCCCATAACCGCGGGCTTCATAATCTCCGGCGCCTACGTGGGGGACAAGATGTCTCCCCTGTCGGACACCACCAACCTGGCTCCGGCGGTTGCGGGCACCGACCTCTTCCAGCACATAAGGGCCATGATGTGGACCACCCTTCCCACCTACGCCATAGTCTGCGTGATCTCGGTGTTCCTTGGCATGAAGTACGCGGGCGGCAACCTGGACGCCGCCAAGATAAAGGCCATCCAGGCGATCCTCTCCGGTGAGTTCAACATAAGCGTCATGGGCCTCATACCCCCCATCCTGGTCATAGCCATGTGCGTGCTTAAGATCCCCGCCATACCGGGGCTCTTCGCCGGCGTGGTGGCCGGAGGGGTGCTTGCCATATTCAACGGCTACAGCATAGGGGACGTGTTGAACGTGACTCTGGACGGTTACTCCGCCCAGCTGTCCGCCAAGCTGGCGGAGGCCTCCGACATGGCGGCGGTGGCCAAGATCCTTCAGGAGGCGGGCATATCCGGCGTCGCCCCCGAGATGGCCAAGGAGGTTGGGGGCATGCTTAGCGACCTCCTTACAAGGGGCGGCATGTCCTCCATGTACAGCACCATAGCCCTCATAACCTGCGCCCTGTCCTTTGGCGGCATCATGGAGAGGTGCGGGTTCCTTGAGGTCATATTGGACCACGTCCTCAAGGTTGTGAGCTCCGTAGGCGGACTGGTGGCGTCGGTCATAACCGCCAGCTTCATCTCCAACCTGTTCCTTGGGGATCAGTACCTGTCCATAGCCATGCCGGGCCGTATATTCAAGAACGCCTTCGACTGGAAGGGGCTCCATCCCAGGATGCTCTCCAGGAGCCTTGAGGACTCCGGCACGTTGACGTCGGTCTTGATACCCTGGAACACCTGCGGGGCCTATAACTCCGGCGTCCTTGGCGTTAAGACCGTGGAGTACGCCCCTTACGCCATACTCAACTGGCTTAACCCCATAATGGCCATAACCATAACCTACCTCGGCATAGGCATAGCCTGGCGGGGCAAGGAAGGGGAGCCTGTCATAGCCAAGAGCAGGCCCGCGGATCTGGTGGAGGGGTAGGTTTGTCCCAGGTTCGCATAGACTCCGTGGGGGCCGGGGCCCTTCCTAAGTGGATGAGGCTGGCCGCCGCCGTGGTGGGGTTGTTCCTCTTGGGCGACGCCATGAGGTCCTTCTTCTTCGGCGCCGGCGGCCAGGTGAGCGCCAAGTTCATAATAGGCGCCGCGTGCCTTTACGCCTCCGGGGCGGACAAGAGGTTCTACGCCTCCGAAGAGGGCGTGGTGAAGGAGACCCGCACCTGGATGGGCTCAAGACGGGAGGTGCTCCCGTGGGAAGAGGTTAAGTTCGTGACCTTGGCGTTCAAGGGGGACAAGATGCTGGCCTTTTTCGAGCGGGACGCGTCGGGCTGGAAGGTGCTCTTCAAGCGTTCCGACCGGGAGGCCCTTAAGGAGCTGCTGGCCCGGAGGGCCCCCGGCGTGGAGGTGGACCTTGTTGGGGACGGTGCCTCCGGGGCCTGAGGCTCCCTTGGTCACGGGGTCGGGTTAAAAATTAAAGATCAAAGGACTTGTGGTCCCTGGGAGGGGGTTTTGATCCCCTCCCTTATTCGTGTTTTCAGCCCCGGCGGGGGATGTTTGGGGTGATAAAATGCCCCTGGAGGTGATAGTGGCTTGAAGGACAGGCTGGCTGCCATTGTGGACAAGCTCTGGGGGGACGTGTTGGGGGTAATTGACGACCTGTTCCTTTGGGTCCTGCTTTACTGGGCCCTTAAGAGGTTTATAAGGCACGGCATAAGGATAGCCAAGGCTAGGGCCCAGTCGGAGGGGGACCAGAAGAGGCTGGACACCCTTGAGAGGGTGGCCATGTCGACCCTTAGGACCGTGACGGTTATAGTACTGTTCCTTTCCGTGCTTGATGCGGTGGGGGTGAACGTGAAGGCCCTGCTGGCGGGGGTTGGAGTGGCGGGGTTGGGCATATCCCTGGCGGCCCAGAGCATGATAAAGGACTTCCTGTGCGGGGTGCTGATACTGTTGGAGAACCAGTTCAACGTGGGGGACGTGGTGACCATAGGGCAGTTCAGCGGGGTGGTGGAGACCTTTAAACTTAGGGTTACGCACCTCAGGAACCTTGATGGGGAGCTCATCGTGATCCCAAACAGCCAGATAACCACCGTGGTGAACCAGACCAAGGGTTGGTCGGTGGCCAAGGTGGAGGTGGGCATCCCCTACGAGTCCGACGCGGCGGGGGCCATGGCGGTGATGGAGGAGTGCGGCAGGGCCTTGATGGACGAGATGGGGGAGCTTGTGTTGGAGGCCCCTTCGGTGCAGGGCATAGTGGACTTTCGGGACAGCAGCGTCATACTTAGGGCCCTCATAAAGACCCCTCCCGGGAGGCACTGGGAGGTTGGAAGGCGCTACCGGATGCTCCTCAAGGATGCCTTCCAGGGGAGGGGCATGGGCTTCGCTTACCCGAGGCTGGACGTGGAGATAAAGGGGCCCTACTTGGGGAAGACCCCAAGCCCGTAGGGCAGGGGCCGCTCCCGGCGGTCCGATGGCTTATTTATCGTCACGGACCGCCATATCATCTGGGAGGACCCGCCGCCGTCCAGGTTGAGCGCCGCCGTCAGCCCCTCCTCTGCGGCCAGCCGGGCGGCCTCCTCCAGGGTGACCCCGTCGCTGTGGCCGTTTCGTCCGTCTATGACCATGAAGACCAGGCCCTTATCGTCCACCCCCACGAGGGTCCTTGGGTGCCTGCGATGGGTTATGGTCCTGGAGAGCCCCTCTTTGCGGCTTACGTAGGTCCGGTTCTCCACTATCATGGGCCCCCCTTGAAGCACCAGCCCGCAGGAGCTGAAGGCGGGGAAGGCGAAGTTCCTTATAAGCTCCACCGCCTCGCCGTTGGGTATCCGGGACAACAGCTCTCCGGCAGTGCCGGTGCCCGCCAGCACGAAGTCCGCTTCATCAATGGGGCACGCCTTCCCTTCCCTTATCCCAAGAAGGGTCGTTCCAGGGGGAAGGGAGATGGGCCGGTATATCCGGTGGTTGAAAAGGGACAGGTTGCCGTTCTTAGGCGGTATGTTGAAGTCCGTTATGGGCATCACCGTGCCCATTGCACTTACGCCGAAGTACGCGGTGCCGTCGCCGAAGAACACGGATCCATCGTCGGTGACGCCCACCGCCGAGCGCCCCGGGATGGGCCTTCCCATGGGTATCCCCTTGTGGACCAACGTGCCTAGGGGATAGGCGTTGTAGTAGTAGCCGCCGTTCACCATGGCCACCGCCCCTTGGGACTTGGAGTAGAGGAAGGACATGGTAGATCGTCCCATGCCGAAGGATCCCGCGAAGACCGGCTCCACCTTAAGCTTGGAGGGGTCTATCCGTAGGACCGCGTAGTACAGCCGGGAGGTTCCCCCCTGGGTCTCCTGGGTGCCAACGCAGGAGGCGTTCCACTGGGGGTTCTTCTCCGCCTCTTCAAGGGCCTGGGAGGGGGTTTCGAAGGGCCCCACCTGGATCGTGCCGTCCGGAAGCTGCGTCGCCGACTTGCCGGACCTTATGGCCCAAAGGGCCATCTCCTGGTACAGGTCCCCCCGGTCGGACTGCAGGAAGTATGGGCCCGTGACCTTAACCGATTTGCCCCGCTGAACCACCTTGAGGGAGGCCCCGTGGATCTCATCGGTTATCTCCACCCCGAAGGCGTATGACCCTTGGGGGGCCGTATCCTGGGATGTGGATATGGATGTATCCTGGGAAGCGGATTTTGGCGAGAGGTCTGGTGATACCACTGGGTTCAACCCCGCGGACTCCATGGCCTCCAAGAGGTCCGCCGCCGCCCCGAATCCGAGGCTCCTTAGGGTCTGGACCCTTTCGGATGGCCCTGATCCCTTCCCCGGGGCGGCCTCTTGGGCGGCAGATCCTGCTTGGCCTTCATCCAGGGCCCAGACAGTCCCTCCTGGAAGGCACATAAGGTTCAGCTGCAGGGCCAAAAGGGCCGCCATAATCCCAGTTAAGCCGGAACGTGACTTCATGAATTGCTCCTTTCCCCCGGATCGCTGCGGGGCATTTAAGGTTTTTACGGGAGATGATTTTATCATTTTTAACGTGTCCGCTGTGGGCGGTGCCTTGTGCCGGCGGTTTATGGCCTTATGGTGAGGTAAGATGCCCAGGAGAGGATGACGGAGGCCGCCAGCATGGCGGTCATGGGCTTCAGCGCCCTTTTGAAGTTGGCCAGGTGCACGTTCAGCCCAAGGCCCACCATGGCGGAGGCCAGGAGGAACGATGCTCCGGTGGAGATGACGGATAGGGCCCCCTTGGGTATTGGAAGGTAGGTGCCCATGAGGCTGGTCATGACGAACCCCCCAAGGAACCAGGGTAGCTGTGGGGTGCCTGGCGCTTCCGGGCTTTTAGGGCGTCGCTTGAGAAGGGATATGGCCAACACCAGGGGGACCATGAGGAACACCCGCCCTAGTTTTGCAAGAAGGGCTTCCGCCAGGGCTTCAGGTCCCGCGGGGGATGCCGCGGCGGCCACGTGGGCTATCTCGTGCAGGCTGATGCCGCTGAGGATGCCGTACTCCACTGGCGAAAGGGGAAGACGGCTTCGAAGGAAGGCGTAGGTCAGGGCGAAGAGGGTTCCCACCAGGGCCACGATCCCTACCCCTATGGCGGTCTCCTCCTCGTCGGCCTCCAGTGCCGGGGCCGCGGCGGCGATGGCTGCCGCACCGCACACGCCGGTGCCTATGCCAAGGAGCAAGGAGAGGCGTCTTTCCGCCCCTATGAGACGTGCTATGAGCATGGTGCCCCCTATGGCGATAAGTATGCTCTGGGCGTCGTATTGCAGCTGGGTTGCCCCCTTGTGGATGATGACCTGGACGTTCAGCTTGAAGCCGTAAAGCACGATGGCGAAGCGCAGTATCTTCTGCCCGGAGAACCGGATCCCCGCTTTAAGTCCCTCCGGGTAGCCCATGGTGTTGCGGTAGATAACCGCCAGCAGTATGGAGGTCAGCATGGCTCCCACGGTTTCCAGCGCCGGAAGGTGTGAAAGGGCGGTGCCCAAGGCAGCCAAGCCTAACGTGAATAGCACGCCTTTGGCCATGGGACCGAGCTTGTCTTCTTGGAACGCTAAGCATGGTTTCCATTTTCCCTCTGTCATCTGGTCTAACCCCCCGATGAATGCTTAAAAAATAAGTCCTATGCCCCTGTTTGTGTTTTTGGTTGGGGGCTTGTCCCGCCTTGCTTGCCCGCTGAAACCACGGGGTGCATTATAGTCCTTGAGGGGTTGCCGCGGCAAAATATCATTAAAATTCCGATAAATTACTCCGTTCCATGTACTGCTGGGCAAGTCCTTGGGCCTTTGGTTTTTATGGGTTCCCCGATGGATTCGATAGGTCCCGAAGGGGCTTTTGGTGTTGGACACTTTGGCCAATTTTTTATATATTACAGACGGACCTCTCTTCGGTCCTGTGAATCGGTCAATGGCGCCACAGTTAAAATATAAATTAAAGCTCCTTGCCCGGGCATGTTTTGAGGGCGGGGTGTGAAATCCGAAGGGGAGGTTGGCGTATGGAGTTATTCCTTGAGCAGCTTCTCAACGGTCTTGCGGTGGGGGCCATATACGCCCTTACAACCCTGGGGCTGGCGCTGGTCTACGGGATACTGAAGATCCTTCACGTGGCCCATGCGGGGGTCTACTCCGTGGGGGCCTACGTGGGGCTTTACGTTTACGGGGCCACCCACAGCTTGGGGCTCTCGGTCCTGGCGGCGGCGGCGGTGGCGGCGTGCCTTGGGGTGGCCATAGAGAAGCTGGTTTACTTCCCACTCCTTAAGTACCCTCCTTATGTGCCCTTGATAGGCAGCATAGCGGTTTTCATAGCCCTGGAGGAGCTGATCCGCCTTGCGGCGGGGCCGGACATTCACTCGTTCCCCGCGGAGCTTCCTTTCCCGTCCCTGAGGCTGGGGCACCTGGTGGTGTCCCCTCAGCTGATGGGGGTTTACGTGACCACCGCCGCGGTCCTGGCGGGGTTGTGGTTCATCACCTCAAAGACCGAGTTCGGCCTTGCCATGAGGGCCGCCTCCCAGGACATGGAGGTGGCGTCGTCCTTTGGGGTTAACAGCCCGCTGGTGGTGAGCATGTCCTTCGTGATAGGTTCCGCCACCGCGGCTCTGGCGGGGATCCTGGTTGGCATATACTACAACCAGGTTTATCCCACCATGGGGGCGGTTCCCGCGTACAAGACCTTGGCTTTGATCGTGGTGGGGGGCATGGGGTCGGTGCCTGGGGCGGTCTTAGCGTCCCTCCTCTTGGGCCTTGCGGAGACGCTGCTCATAGGATATGCCAACGTGCCCCTTCCCAGGGACGCCCTGGCCTTCATAGCCATGATAGCGGTGCTGCTGTTAAGGCCCCAGGGACTTTTAGGGCGCAGGGCCCGTTAGGGGGGTGTCATCGTGAGCGACTACGCCATAAGCGTGGCCACCATGATAGCAATACAGGCCATAGCGGCCCTGGGGCTAAACGTGATAGTGGGTTACGCGGGGCAGATATCCCTGGGACATGCGGCGTTCTTCGGCATCGGGGCCTACACCTGCGCCATGCTCACCACCAACGGCGTGTCCTTTTGGTTGGCCCTGCCGGCGGTGTTGTTGGCGGCGGGAGTCATAGGGGCGGTCCTTGGG
>JAOACP010000033.1 GCA_026417795.1 Thermanaerothrix sp. | reverse complement strand
CACGTTGGATCCGTACCTCTCGTATCCCAAGGGGGATGTGGAGACGCTGAACTTCGAGAAGGGGCTCAGCGGCCTTGGGGGCGACTGGGACTACACCAAGTACTGGCTTGAGGCCCGGTACTACGTTCCCCTTTTTAAGATCATGGACTACCTGGATTTCGGTTCCAAGAGCGAGGACAACCCCTTGCTCTTTGCGGTTCGCGTGAGGGCCGGCTGGGGCGAGGGGGACGTGCCCTGGGGTGAGATGTACGTGGTGGGCGGCGCCAACACCCTTAGGGGGTACAAGGACAACTACTTCCGTGGGGAGGAGATGGCGCTCGTCAACGCGGAGCTGAGGCTGCCGGTGGACGACAACATCTCCCTGGTGTTCTTCTACGACGCGGGCAAGGCCTGGAAGAAGTCGGACAACCAGGGGATGGACCTTTCGGACCTTGCAAGTTCCAAGGGGATAGGCGTGAGGATCAAGACGCCGCTTGGCAACATGAGGCTGGACTTCGCCCAGGGGGACGATGAGAACAGGACGCACTTTGGCTTTGGGGATCTGTTCTGATCCCAGGGAAGTGATTTTCAGTTTCTTGCGGGGGGCTGCGGCTCTTGCCGCGGCCCTTCTTTTGGCCCTTTTGGGGCCTTCTTTGGCCTTTTGCGCCGATGTCAAGGTTAAGGGGGTTCCTGGGTGGTTGGCCGCGGGGGTGTCCAGGACCGTTTCAGCGGTTTGGGATGAGATGGGGAACCGCAGGTCCGTTGAAGAGCGGCTAAGGCTGTTGGGCCTGGTGTGCTCCAGGCTTTTCGAGGGCTACGACTTTGCCTGTGACTATCGGGACGGCGGTTTGGAGGTTCGTTTGACGCCCCGTAAGGTGGTTAAGTGGTCCGTGGAGGCGAAGGCCAGTGAATGGCGGGAGCCGGTGCGGAGCTGGCTTGATGAGGATCTTAAAAGGCTTGGGGCTCGTCTTGAGGGTGAGGTTGAAGGAGTTCCCGGGGAGGCCTTCCTTTGGGGCAGGAGGTATCTGGAGGGGCTTTTAGAATCGTTGGCCCTTGAGGTGCTGCCTGGCTGGAGGCTGGAGGCGTCCCCGAAGGGGGACCTTTTGGAGGTGAGGGCCTATCCTTCCCAGCCGCTGGTGTTGGCGGTGAACCCCCGGATGAGGTCCTCCACGCTTCCGTCGGTTCTTTTGGAGCGGGTGAGGGACGAGATGGCCATGGGGGTTTCGGCCTTCGTGGGGCTTCCGGTGGAGTACCTACGCAGGAAGGCCGGTGAGGCTGCGGTGTATGCCAAGGGCCTTGCGGAGTCGGCGGACAACGGGGAAGCCCTGCGGTTTTCCGCCCAGGTGGACTTCAAACCCGCTCCGCTGGGGGAGATGGACGTAAGGGTTGACAGCAGGAGGTACGTCATATGGGCCTGGGTGGCGGCCCACGCGGGGTCCCACCAGCGTTCCAGCGAGGGGGGGCTTCACCTGGGGCGAAGGATCCAGATACTTCCGTCATGGGACATGGAGGCCTATGGGGAGTGGGTGTTGGACGGCCGGGATCTTTCGTTGGAGAGCCGTTGGGGGCTTAGGTGGCAGGTGGTGAGGTACCTTTGGGCGGGGGTGGAGCTGTCGTATCCCGGGGAGGAGCTGTTCTTTCGGGTTGGCACGGACCTCTTGCCCGATGACTTTTACTGGTACGCCGCTTGGGGGTCCGATGGAAGGGGCCGGGGGGCCTTTGGGTGCCGCATGTCCGAGAATTTTTCGGTGGAACTTTACTACGACTCTAAGGATGATGATTCGCTGAGCTTGAAGTTCCTCAACAACCTGTGACGTATGTGGGCGGATCGCGGGAAGGGCGGGATCTTTTGGGATATGGGGGTGTGGCGCGCCTTGCGTCTTGGGGATTTAGCGGAAGCCATAGGAGGAAGGCCGGTTGGTGATCCCCTGCGGGAGGTTAGAGGAGTGTGTTCTCCCTTTGAGCCCCTGGAGGGGTATGTGGTTTTTCTCAAGGATAGAGGGGTCAAGTTCGATCCTTCCGGGTTGGACGTGGGCATCGTGGGGGACAGCCTGCCCGTGGGGGCATGGGGCGTTGAAGTGGAGGACCTTGGTGGCGCCTGGATAAGGTGTCTTAGGTGTTTTGAGCCGCCCCTTGTGTATGAGGGGGTGCATCCCACGGCGGTGATCCACCCTTCGGCGCACATAGGAGAGGGGGTTCACGTGGGGCCCTACTGCGTCATAGATGAAGGGGCCCACGTGGGGGATCGGTCGTGGCTTCAGGGACACGTCTACGTGGGCCGTGGCGCCGTGGTGGGCGAGGGCTGTGTGCTCTTCGCCTTTTCGGCGGTTCAGGACCGGTGTTCGTTGGGCAACGGGTGCAGGGTCCACAGCGGGGCGGTCATAGGCTGCGACGGGTTTGGTTTCGTGGAGGGTCCTGGCGGGGAGAGGATAAAGGTGCCCCAGATAGGGACCGTAAGCCTGGGGGACCGGGTGGAGGTGGGGGCCTGTTCCACCGTGGACAGGGCCACCGTGGGGGTCACCAGGGTTATGGACGGGGTCAAGATGGACGACCATGTGCACGTGGCCCACAACTGCTTTGTGGGGGAGAACTCGGTGCTCGTGGCCTACGCTGGCCTTGGGGGCAGTTCCAGGCTTGGGCGCTCCGTGGTCATGGCGGCCCAGTCCGGCGTGGGGGATCACGTGTCTTTGGGAGACGGTTGTGTGGTGGCCGCCAGGGGCGGTGTGGTGAAGGACCTTCCACCGGGTTCCTTCGTGTCCGGATTTCCCGCCAGGGACCACCGGGAGGAGATGCGGGTACACGGGGCCATGAGGAGGCTGCCGGATCTTTTGGACAGGGTGAGGCGCCTTGAGAGGGAGCTTGAGGGCATCAAGGCCCTGCTGGAGGATGTGGGGCGGTGAGGGCTGTGTCTTACACCCTTTGCGAAGAGGTGGTCTTTCGCGGGGAGGGGCTTCACTCCGGCCACATGTGCGAGGCGGTTCTGGTCCCCTTTGATAGGCCTGGGATATGGTTTCATTCGGACCAAGGTCCGGTACCCCTTAGGGATGTGAGGTTCAGCGGCGGCTTTCGTCGTACCGTGGCGGTGGTGGGGGGTGTGCCGCTTCAGACGCTGGAGCACCTCACCGCCGCCCTGTGGTGCCTTGGGGTGGGGGGCGTGCTGGTGAAAGTCTCAGGGGGCGAGGTGCCCATAATGGACGGCAGCGCCCTGCCCTTTGCCCAGGGCATTTTGAAGGCGAGGATCCCGTTCCAGGGGGCGGTTTTTGAGCCCCTTGAGGTTTATGCTCCCCTTTTTGAGGAGGATGCCTTGGAGGGTCGGCTTGCGGGGGTGTACCCCTTCGACGGGCTCAAGGTGCTGTGCCTCTTGGACTATCCGGACACCCCCTTGGGCACCGTTTACCGGGAGGTTTTCGTGGATGAGGAGACCTTCCTTAAGAGCGTGGCGCCATGCAGGACCTTTGGCTTCAGGCACGAGGTGGAAGGTCTTTTGTCCAGGGGGCTTATCCGGGGAGGGGGGCTCCACAACGCCCTGGTGATTGACCGGGAGGGCCCCATGAACGAGGGCGGCATGGGTTTTAGGGACGAGTGTTTTGGGCACAAGGTGTTGGACGTGTTGGGGGACCTGGCTTTTTTGGGCCGTCCCCTTAAGGGGGCGGTGGTGTCCATCCGCAGCGGCCACGGGATACACCACCGGCTTGTGGCCCGTCTTAGGGCCCTTTGCCCTTCCCGGTGATGGGATTGGCGGTGCGCCCGTCCTTTTAGGGGGGCGTGGAGGGCCTTTCGGAACTGCTGGCCCGTTGACGGGCGTTACTTTTCTTGCGGCATGTGGGGGGTTGATGGCGTGGACATATTGAAGATAATGAAGTTTTTGCCCCATCGGTATCCGTTCCTCCTGGTGGACCGGATATTGGAGGCTGGGGAGGACCGGGTTGTGGGCCTTAAGAACGTGACCATAAACGAGCCGTTTTTCCAGGGTCATTTCCCTGGGGAGCCGGTGATGCCCGGTGTTTTGATATTGGAGGCCATGGGGCAGGTGGCGGCGTATCTGGTGTCCCGGCATCCTGGCCTTGAGGGGATGACGGCGTTTTTGACCTCCGTGGAGGACGCCAAGTTCCGGCGTCCCGTGAGGCCCGGGGACCAGCTGATAACGGAGGCCAGGATACTTAAGATGAGGGGTCGGATGGGGAAGGCCTCGGTGGTCTCCACGGTGGATGGGGAGATGGCGGCCCAGGCGGTCCTTGGTTTTGCCCTGTCCAAGGCTTTGACGAAGGGGGATGATTAGCCGTGTCGGTGCTGGTGCATCCAACGGCGGTGGTGAGCCCCGAGGCTCAGATCGGGGAAGGGGTGGTAATAGGCCCCTACTGCGTGATAGACGGCAAGGTGGTCATAGGGGACGGAACGGTGTTGGAGTCCTTCGTTAGGATCTGCGACTACGTCAAGATAGGCCCCCGCTGCAGGATATACGACCACGTGACCCTGGGCAGGGCTCCTCAGGACTTTGGTTTCAAGGGGGAGGAGAGCTGGGTCCGCATAGGGGCTGACGTGGTGATGAGGGAGAACGTCACCGTGCACCGGGCCTCCGGGGAGGGGAAGGAGACGGTGGTGGGAGATGGCACCTACCTCATGGAGGGCTGCCACCTGGGGCACAACGTGAGGGTGGGAAGCCACTGCGTGTTGGCCAACAAGGTGGGGCTTGCGGGTTACTCCACCGTTGGAGACCGGGTTACCATCGGCGGCATGGCGGGGGTTCACCAGTTTGTGAGCATCGGCAGGTCCTGCATGATAGGTGGTTTGTCGAAGGTGGTTAAGGACGTGCCGCCCTTCTGCCTTGCGGACGGGCGTCCTGCCAGGATACACGGCCTTAACAAGGTGGGCCTAAGGCGCCAGGGTTTCTCGGCGGAGGACCGTTCCCGCATAAGGTGGATATACGATGAGTTAAGGACCGGTCCGCTGCCCTTGAGGGAGGCTCTCAAGGATCTTGCGGAGCGCCTCCCGGAGGACCGGTTTGTGAGGGAGCTTTTGGACTTCATGGGGTGCTGCAGGAGGGGATGGACCCCCTGGGCCCATCGCTGTGATTCCCCGGAGGAGTGAGCTTCAGTTGATACGGCTTTTTGTGATGGACGTGGACGGCACCCTTACGGACGGGGGGGTTTCCTTTGATGTGTCCGGCACGGAGGCCAAGAGGTACCACATCCAGGACGGCATGGGAATAAAGCTTCTTCAGGCCATGGGGGTGAAGGTGGCCTTTTTGAGCGGCCGCCACAGCGACTCCACCTCCGCCAGGGCTCGGGACCTTGGGGTGGACCTTTGCGTTCAGGGGGTTTCGAGGAAGCTTCCGGTGTTGGAGTCCTGGGCGGAGGAGATGGGCATTTCAAGCCGTCAGGTGGCCTACATGGGGGACGACCTTCCGGACATAGAGTGTCTTAGGTGGTGCGGTTTCGGGGTGGTGCCCTGTGACGGCCGGCCCGAGGCCTTGAGGGAGGCGGACTACGTCACCCCCAGCAGGTCCGGTTTCGGGGCCGTGAGGGATGCCTGCGACCGTATAATCCTTATGAACCAGAGGGAGGAGGAGGGTCGCCATAGGGTTTAGGTTCGGCCACCTGGACAGGTTGGTGCTCCTTGAGCTGTTGGGCCCCTTCGTGTTCGGCGTTGGGGCTTTCACGGTGCTCATGGTGGCGGGCAGCCTGCTCTTCAGGATAGCGGATCTGGTGATTCAGCGGGGGGTATCCCTTGGGGTGGTGGTGAGGCTTTTCATATACTACCTTCCAGGCGTGGTGGTGACCACCATCCCCATGGGAAGCCTCTTGGGGGCCCTCATGGGTTTCGGCAAGCTGGCGTCCCACTCGGAGGTGGTGGCCCTTAAGGCCTGCGGGGTTCCCTTCTCCCGCATGATGAGGCCCGTGGTGTTAGCCTCGGTTTTGGCGTCGCTTTTGACCTTCGGGCTTAACGAAACGGTGGTTCCTTTGTCGGAGCGGGCGGCCAGGAACGTGTTGGCCTACGAAGTCTTTCGGGAGCGGCCTTTGGAGTTCAAGGAGAGGATGTTCCTCAAGGAAGAGGGAGCTCAGGGGCTCAAGCGGGTCATATACATGGATCGGATACGTCCTGGCAGCGGTCTTATGGAGGGGGTACTGGTCCAGGAGTTCGACGCTGGCCGGCTTTCCCGTTTCGTGTCCGCGCCTAGGGCCCGGTGGGGAGGGGGCAAGTGGACCTTGGAGGATGGGAAGGTCTTCCAGGTGGGTGAGGACGGGGGCATTAAGTTCCTGTACTCCTTCAAGAGGGAGTCGTTGCGGTTGGACGTGGAGCCCTCCAAGGTGGAGCTTGAGTCCAAGGAGCCCAACCAGATGACGGTCTTTGAGATTGCGGAGCAGGTTCGTCTTATGGAGAAACAGGGCAGCGACCCGGTGAAGCTTAGGGTGATGATGCACCTTAGGCTCGCGGTGCCCTGGGCTAGCCTGGTATTGGCGGTGGTGGGGGCCTCCGCGGGGGTTCGCCCCCAGCGGTCCGGCAGCGCCGGGGTTGGCTTGGGGTTGAGCGTGGTGATAGTGTTCCTGTACTACGTGGTGCTGTCCTTCTGCCAGTCCCTGGGGGAGGCGGCTTACATGCCGGCGGTGGTCTCCGCCTGGGTGCCCAACCTGCTTTTCGGCGCCGCAGGGGTGGCGATGGTGCGCCGGGGCAACTGACCCGCCCTGGGGTCGTGTGGGTTTGTGGTTGTTTTGGCGTTTGGGGCTTTTAGATTTTAGACTAGGGTTCCGTTGAAGGGGGCTTGGGTGTCTTGGTGGTGGCGCTTGTGGCCGGGGAGGGGGACCTTCCGGTTGAGATAGCCCGGCGGCTTACGGATCTTGGGGAGCCGCCGGTGATATATTCCTTCAGGGATTCGGTTGGGGCGGTGTCCAAGTATGCCCTGGAGGTGGTGGCGTTGCCCCGGCTGGATTTGGCGGGGACCCTTAAGGACATGGTATCAAGGGGTATCCGCAGGGTTTACCTGGCGGGGGTGGTGCCCAAGACGCTCCTTTATCAGCCCGCCATGTTGGACCATCGGGCCAAGGAGCTGATAGAGGGCCTGTCGGAGCGGGACGACCACAGCCTTCTAGGCGCGGTGGTGAAGGCCTTTGAGGATGTGGGCATCGAGGTAGGGTCCTACAAGGAGCTCATAGGGGACCTTCTGGCTCCCTCGGGGCGCATAGCCGGTCCTGAACCGTTCCCCTGGCAGTTGGCGGACGTGGAGTACGGTGTCTTCGTGGCAAGCCGTCTCGTTGGTCTTTCCTTTGGTCAGACTGTGGTGGTGCACCGGCGTAGCGTGGTGGCGGTGGAGGCCATGGAGGGCACCGATGCGGCGCTTTTGAGGGCCGGGTCCCTTTGCAGGGGCGGCACGGTGGTCAAGATGATGAGGTCCGACCAGGACGAGAGGTATGACATCCCCACCGTGGGGCCCAACACGTTACGGCGCATGGCCAGCGCCTCTTTGAAGTGTCTTGCGGTGGAGGCCGGGCGGACCATAATCCTGGATCCCGCCGTATTTGTGGAGCTGGCCCGTAGGGAGGGCATATCCGTTCTGGGGGTATCGGGTTGTCGGTCTTCGTGAGCTGCGGTGAGGCCTCCGGGGACATGTACCTTGGGGAGCTGACCGGACGGCTGGTTAAGAGGGGCATAAGGGTCTTCGGCATGGGGGGGCCCAACGCGTTAAGCGCCGGGGCGGAGGTCCTCTGGGACATGAGGGAGCTCCAGGTCATGGGGTTTACCGAGGCGCTGGGGGCCCTGCCAAGGCTTGTGAGGCTGAGGGACGCCATGGTTCGGGAGGTTATGGACAAAAGGCCCCGTTGCGTGGTGCTCACCGACAGCCCGGATTTTCACCTTCCCCTGGCCTCCAAGCTGAGGAGGGTGGGTTACCGGGGCAGCCTCGTGAGCCTGGTGCCCCCGGCGGTTTGGATTTGGAGGAAGGGGAGGGTGAAGCTCCTGAGGGAGCTTTTCGACCTTTGTCTTCCCCTGTTCCCATTTGAGCACCGGTACCTTGCGGAGCACGGGTGTACTTCCCGGTTTGTGGGGCATCCGCTTTTGGAGGCTTTGGAGGCGGTTCCCATGGGGGAGGTGCATGGGGGGGTCGTGGCTTTCATGCCCGGCAGCAGGCCCGGGGAGGTGCGGCGGCACCTCAAGCCCTTTTCGGAGGCGGCGCTGGGGCTTAGGGAGATGGGTTACAGGCCGGTTTTTTCCATATCCGGTTCCCTCCCTGAAGCGGACGCCCGCTGGGCTAGGGCCGAGTTGGAGGCCGTGTCGCTTCCATGGAGCTCAGAGAGGGGGGTGGAGCTCATGGGCCGCAGCTGTTTCGTGGTTATGGCCAGCGGCACCGTGTCGTTGGAGGCCATGTTGGTGGGGCGTCCTGGGGTGGTGGCCTACAGGACCGGGGTTGTCAGCATGTTACTGGCCCGGCTTCTGGTGAGGTCCCCTTGGTGTTCCCTTCCCAACATACTGCTTGGCCGGCGGGTTTACCCGGAGCTGCTGCAGGGGGATGTTAGGAAGGACAGGCTTTTGAGCGTCGTTTCGGCCCTTCTGGAGGAGCTTTTGAACGGCGGTTGGTCCCATTGGGTCGAGGCGTTCCAGGAGGGGCGCAGGGCCCTTGGTGAGAAGGGGGCTTTTGACCTTTGGGCGGATCTGGTGGCGGAGAGGGCGGCTTGATGGCTTTGTGCGGAGCGTTAGGAAATGGGTAGGTTCTTAGGTTCTTTGGGTTTAGGCAGCTCCGGTTCTGGCACGTACCGGCGGCTTCTTTCCTTCCTTAGGCCCTACAGGACGAGGCTCTTTTACGGTGTCCTCTGCATGGGGGCCGCGTCGGTGCTTGGGGTGCTTCCCCCCTGGCTCATAAAGAACCTGGTGGATCGGGTGTTGATAGCCCGGGACCAGGGGCTTTTGGGGGCCATAATAGCCGGCATAGTGGGCATATACGCCCTGAAGGGGCTTTTTTACTACGGCCAGACGTATCTCATGACCTGGGTGGGGCAGAAGGTGCTGTTTGATCTTAGGCTTGAACTTTACAGGAAGGTTCAGCGGCTTCCATTCGGGTACCTGTACTCAAGGCGCAGCGGGGACATACTGTCCAGGATAACCGGGGACGTGGCGTTCCTGCAGGATCTGGTGTCGTCGGTGCTGGTGGACCTGGTGGTGCAGGGCGTGACCTTCACGGCCATACTGGGCTTTCTTTTCTTCTTGAACTGGAGGCTCACCCTTGCCACCTTCGTTATACTTCCCCTGGCGGCGCTGGTGATAGGCTTTACCACGTCTCGGCTTCGGGAGGTGGGGCACGCCATACAGGAGCGTCTTGCCCGGGTGTCCGCCTCGGCCCAGGAGGCCATCGGCTCCATGAAGGTGGTTAGGGCCTTTGCCACCGAGGACATGGAGTACCGGCGGTTTGAGCAGGAGAACCGGGCCCATTTTGCCGCCCTCATGAAGGGAACCCAGGTGAGGGGCGTGTTGGAGGGGGTGGTGGAGCTCATCCTGATGGGGGCCATGGGGCTCATCATCTGGCTTGGGGGCCGCCAGGTGCTTTACGGGCGCATAACCGCCGGGCAGCTGATGGCGTTTCTCACGTATCTTGGGCTCATGGTGCAGCCCATAAGGGTGTTGAGCCGGGTGTTCGGCCGGGTGCAGCAGGCCCTTGCGGCGGCGGAGCGGGTTTTTGACGTGCTTGACCAGCCCGAGGAGGCCCCGTCGGCGGGGATGGCGAGGCCCGCCATAGTGGGCCGGGTGGACTTTGACGACGTCTGGTTCCGTTATGATCCCTCGTCCCCATGGGTCTTGAGGGGGATAAACATGACGGTCCATCCCGGCGAGAGGGTGGCCCTGGTGGGATCCACCGGGGCTGGGAAGTCCACGTTGGTGGATTTGATACCTCGGTTTTTCGATCCCGTCAGGGGACGGGTGCTGGTGGATGGTATGGACGTAAGGGAGATGGACCCCCGGCACTTGAGGCGCCACATAGGGGTGGTTCTTCAGGATCCGGTTCTGATGAAGGGGAGCTTTGCCTTCAACATAGCCTACGGCCTTGACGATGTGGACATGGAGGATATCCGTAGGGCGGCGGAGCTTGCGGGCATCGGGGACTTCATAGATTCCTTGCCCCGCGGTTATGACACCGAGATAGGGGAGCGGGGGGTCACGTTGAGCGGCGGCCAGCGGCAGAGGGTGGCCATAGCCAGGGCCATCATAAGGAACCCCCGGATCCTCATCCTTGACGAGGCCACGTCCTCCCTGGACGCCCAGGTGGAGCGGATGATCCAGGAGTCTTTGGAGCGGGTCATGGAGGGTCGTACGGCCTTCATCCTGGCCCACAGGCTGTCCACCGTGAGGCGGGCGGACAGGATAATGGTTTTGGAGGGCGGGCGCATAGTGGAGCAGGGGACCCATGAGGAGCTCCTTGCCCTCAAGGGCCGTTACGCGGCCCTTTTGGAGGCCCAGCTTGGCCATGGGGCTCGTCGGTAGCTACCTTCGTTACATATCCGGAAGGAGCTCTTTGAGTCCCTGGGCCCTCCTTTATCCGCTGCACCACCTTTCCAAGGGTCTGGTGTTGGGGCGCAACTGGCTTTACGACCACGGCATACTGGCCTCCCAGGAGGGGCCACTGCCGGTGATAAGCGTTGGCAACCTCACCCACGGGGGCACCAACAAGACCCCCATGGTGGAGCGGCTGGTTCGGTTGATGTGTTCCTTGGATCTCAAGCCCGGCGTGGTGAGCCGGGGCTACAGCGGGGGCAGCGTGGAGCCCATGGTGGTGGATCGGGAGGCCCCGCGGGATCTCTGCGGGGACGAGCCGCTGATGCTCGCAAGAAAACTGCCCCAGGTCCCGGTGGTGGTCTCCCGGGACAGGATGAGGGGCGTGGAGCTCTTGAAGGCCCTGGGCGCCCAGGTGGTGGTGGCGGACGACTGTTTCCAGCACCGGCAGCTCCAGCGGGACCTGGACGTAGTCCTTGTGGACGCCACATGTCCCTTCGGCAACGGCCTTATGACTCCTGCTGGGATGCTGAGGGAGCCCTTGACATCGTTGCGGCGGGCGGGGATAGCGGTTATAACCAAGGCGGACCTGGTGGATGCCCGTGAGTTGGAGCATCTTAAAGGGGTGTTGGAGGGTTACCTAGGCCCTCGGAGGGTGTTCCTGTCCCGGCTTGGGATGGAGGGTTGGTCCGGGGGGTCTCCGAAGGGCCCCGCCTTTGCCTTCTGCGCCATAGGCAACCCCGGCAGCTTCGAGAGGTTCCTTAGGGCCTTAGGGGTTGAGCTCAAGGGTTTTATGTCCTTCCGGGACCACCATAGGTTCAGCCCCGAGGATCTGCGCCGGGTGGAGGAGGAGGCCCTAAGGTCCGGGGCGGGGTGCCTTGTGTGCACCGAGAAGGACATGCTGAACTTTCCGCCATCCTACGGCTTTAGGCTCCCCCTTTCGGTGCCCAGGGTGTCGGTGGAGTTTTACGATCCCACGGGGTTTCTTAGGGCCATGGCTGAGGCGCTGCGTCCCAGGTTCACCGTGGCCTCCAACGGCCATGGGGAGGATGCCATGGGGGTGGTGCTTTGCAGGAAGCTGAAGGAGCGCTTCCCCGGCGCCTCGGTGGAGGCCTTCCCGTTGGTGGGGGAGGGGGATGAGTACCGGGCGGCGGGGTTTCCCGTCATGTCCCCTTCCTGCAGGATGCCCAGCGGGGGGATAATAAAGTACAGCTTGAGGGCTCTTGTAAGGGACCTTTTAAACGGTCTGCCCCTTCAGATGCTGCGTCAGGTTCGGGCTTGGGGCAGGATGCCAAGGCGCACCGCCCTTTGCGTGGGGGACGTGTACCTTTTCCTCAACGCCCTCTTCGGCACCGGTGTGAAGCCCATACTGGTGGCCACCGCCAAGACCGTTTATCTCTCGGGCCACTGGCGGCTGGAGGGGGCCCTTTTGAGGAGCAGGGCCCTTGCGGTGTGGACCCGGGACGACCCCACCAGGGAGGAGCTTGCCCTTCGGGGGGTGAGGGCCTTTTTCCACGGCAGTCCCATAATGGACCTGGCGGGAGAGGCGGCGGTGGATCCCTGGGAGGGGGCTATAGGGCGGCGGGTTTTGGTGCTCCCGGGCAGCCGTGGGTACGCCCTTAGGGACCTTCCGCTGCTGATGGACTCGTGCCTTGAGCTGAGCCGAAGGGTGGTTTGTTCGTTCCTCTGGGTGCCTTCGCTCACGTTGGACGTTAAGCCCTACATGGCGGAGCGGGGGGTTTTGGCGGGTGATTCCTGGGTTGAGTTCGGCGAAGGGTCGAGGCTTAGGCTATTCCGGGGCTCCGTGGGGGATGCGGCCCGGGGCGCGGAGGTGCTTCTGGGCCTTGGGGGCACCGCGAACCAGATATGCGCGGGCCTTGGGGTTCCGGTGGTGTCCCTGGACGAGCCGGGCAAGCGGGTGCAGAAGAAGCTCATCGGCGGTGGCGAGGTTCTTGTGCCGAGGGATGCGGCGTCCCTCGCGGAGGCGCTGGAGGGAATACTCAGGGATCCGGCGGTGAGGGAGGGCATGTCCAGGGCCGGCATGGAGAGGATGGGTGCCGGCGGGGCTTTGGACAGGGTGGCGGATTGGGTTTGCGGTGAGCTTGGCTGGGGGTTGTTGGCGGATCTTTGGGAGAGGTTGGAAGTTTTGGTCAATTCCGGGGAGAGTCCTTTAGAAGGTTCGGAAGGGGGATAAATTTAGATGCACAAGGCTCTTGCGGTGATACCCGCCCGTTACGGCAGCACCAGGCTTAAGGCGAAGGCCCTCATTGAGATAGGGGGTATGACGCTGGTTGAGAGGGTCTTTCGGGCTGTGGCCCAGTCGCCGGTGGAGAGGGTGATAGTGGCCACGGACCATGAGGAGATAGCCCGGGTGGTTCGTAAGGCCGGAGGGGAGGCGTGGATGACCCCTTCGGAGCTTCCCTCCGGTACGGACCGGGTGGCGTACGTGGCGCGTCAGCTTCCGGAGTATCCGGTGGTGTTGAACGTCCAGGGGGACGACCCGCTGGTGGGGCCTGACATGATAGGGGCCCTTTTGGGGGCATTGGAGGAGGACCCCGAGGCGGGGCTTGCGGTGTTGGCCAAGCGGATAGAGAAGGAGGAGGAGCTTTCCTCCCCCAGCATAGTGAAGATGGTGTTCGACTCCAGGATGAGGGCCCTTTACTTCAGTCGATCCCTGATACCGTACCCAAGGAACGAGGGTGGGGTGTGGTACAAGCACATAGGGCCTTACGCGTACCGGCGGGAACTGCTTCTTGAGTTCGCCTCCTGGGAGGTTACGCCCCTTGAGAGGGTGGAGAGCCTGGAGATGCTTAGGGTGTTGGAGAACGGGTTTCCCATAAAGTGCGTCATAACCCACAGGGACACCATTGAGATCGACACTGGGGATGACGTGAGGGCCTTGGAGGAGTACCTTCTCCGGCAAGGGAGGTCTTGAGAGTCATGGGTTTTGAGGAGTCCGGCGTTTCCTTTGGCCTTGGGCGTCTTGCGGTGATAGCGGGTCCCTGCGCCTTGGAGGGGCTGGATCACGCGTTGATGATCGCCGAGGCCTGCAAGCGGGTGTGTGATTCCCTTGGGGTTGGGTACGTTTTCAAGGGTTCTTACGACAAGGCGAACCGCACGTCTGGGGACAGTTTCCGGGGGCCCGGGATGGAGGAGGGTCTTAGGATCCTCTCGGAGGTGCACCGTCGTCTTGGGGTGCCGGTCTTGACGGACGTGCACGAGACGTGGCAGGTGGGGCCCGTGGCGGAGGCGGTGCAGATAGTGCAGATACCGGCGTTTCTGTGCCGCCAGACCGACCTGGTCATGGCGGCGGCCTCCAGCGGAAGGGTGTTGAACGTGAAGAAGGCCCAGTTCCTGGCTCCGGAGGACATGGCGTCGGTGGTGGAGAAGTGCCGCCGGGCGGGGAACCATAGGGTGTTGCTGTGCGAGAGGGGCAGCGTGTTCGGCTATCGGCAGCTGGTGGTGGACTTCAGGTCCCTTCCCATCATGAGGGAGCTTGGGTGTCCCGTGGTGTTCGACGCCACCCACAGCGTCCAGTCCATGGGGGGCCTTGGGGGAAGGAGCGGCGGGGACAGGCGGTTTGTGCGCCCCCTCTTGAGGTGCGCCGCTTCCCTTGGGGCAGACGCCTTCTTCCTGGAGGTCCACGAGGCCCCGGACAGGGCTCCCAGCGACGGCCCCAACATGGTGCCCTTGGAGATGTTTGAGGGGCTCCTCTCCGAGGCCAAGGGCATATGGGACAGGGCCATGGAGAGCGGTTTTGCGTCCCTTGATTGGGTGGAGAGGCCATGATGCTTCCGTACGAGAGGGACATCTCCCGGGTAGATGACCCGGAGCTCCTCAGGGTTGGGGTCGAGGTCATGCGGGAGGAGGCGGCTGCGGTCTTGGAGGCCGCGGACCGCATGGGGGGCGAGCTGGTGCGGGCTGCTAGGATGGTGGCTTCCTGTTCCGGCAGGGTTGTGGTTTGCGGCCTTGGTAAGTCGGGTCTTATCGGCCGCAAGATAGCCGCCACGCTGGCCTCCTTGGGGTGTCCCGCCTTCTTCCTGCACGCCGCGGAGGGTGCCCACGGGGACTTAGGCATGGTGTGCCGGGGGGACGTGGGTTTGTTTTTGAGCAACAGCGGGGCCACGAAGGAAGTGTTGGAGATGGTGCCCTTTTTCAGGAGGATAGGGTGTCCCGTGGTGGCCATGACGGGCCGGTTGGACTCTCCCCTGGCCCGTTCCGCCGACGTGGTGCTGGACTGTTCGGTGAGGCGGGAGGCGGATCCCTTGGGGATAGCCCCCACCAGCAGCACCACCCTTCAGCTGGCGATTGGCGACGCGTTGGCTGGCATGGTGACCAGGCTTTTGGGGTTGAAGGAGGAGGACTTCGCCCTCTTCCATCCCGGCGGCGCCTTGGGCAGGAAGCTTCTTCTTAGGTTGTCGGACCTCATGGCCCAGGGGGACCGGGTGCCTAGGGTTTTGTCTTCCGCGTCGGTGAAGGAGGCCCTCTTCGAGATCACCGACAAGGGTTATGGGACGGTGGCGGTGGAGGGGGCTAACGGCCTTTTGGAGGGCATATTCACCGACGGGGACTTAAGGCGCCTCATGGAGAGGTGCGGCGTCGAGGCGTTGGATCTGCCGGTGGGAGAGGTCATGACCCGGCATCCTAAGGTGATGCCTCCCGATAGGCTGGCGGCGGAGGCCTTAAGGCTCATGGAGGAGATGGAGATATCGGTGGTGTTGGTGGCGGAGGAGGGCCGTCTTCACGGCATAGTCCACCTGCACGACCTTTTGAAGGCGGGGGTGGCCTGAGGTTGGGGCCCCTTGGCCGTCGGCTTGTGAGCTTCCTTGAGGGGTGCGCGTTCACGGCGGCCTCCCCCTGGTTGAAGGGCCGCTACGACCGCTGGGAGGAGAGGACCGGGCGTTTTGATGCCCCTGGGCTTGTGAAACCGGTGGCTTGGTTTCACGGGGTATCGGTGGGGGAGGTTCAGGCCGCCTGGTCGGTGGCCAGGGCCTTGAGGGATTTGGGTTACGCCGGTTCCCTGGCGGTGAGCTCCGTGACTCGTACGGGCATGAGGACCGCCCAGGACCTTATGGGGTCCATTGCGGACCTTTTTCTTGGGTACCCGTGGGACAGGAGGAGCTGGGTGAGGGGTTTTCTTGAGCGCCTTGGGCCGTCGGTGTACGTGGTATTTGAGACCGAGATGTGGCCCACCCTGATATGGGAGGCCAAATCCCGAGGGGTGGGGCTCCTTTTGGCCAACGGCAGGGTGTCGGACCGGTCTTTCCGGAGGATGATGAGGCTCAAGGGGTTGTATGGTGACCTGCTTGGCTGTTTTGACGCCATATTTCCCAGGAGCCCTTTGGACCGGGAGAGGCTTCTTGCCCTTGGGGCGCCGGAGGGGGCCTTGAGGGAGGGGGGGGACGTGAAGGCCGACGGGGTGGCGCTGCGGCGGCTGATGGCGGACCTGTCGGGCTTTTCGTTCCGGGGGGATCTTTTCGTGGCGGGAAGCACCCATCCCGGGGAGGACCAGGAGGTTTTAAGGGCCTTCATTGCGGCCCGTGGTGCGGGTTTTCCGGATCTTAGGCTGGCGCTGGTGCCAAGGCACCCGGAGAGGGCCGGGGAGTGTTTGGGGCTGTGCGCGGGACTTGGCCTTCGGGCGGTGCCGTTCTCGGAGGATCCATGCCTTGGCGGGGAGTTTGACGTGGTGGTGGTGGACCGGGTGGGGGTGTTGTTCTCCCTTTACGGCCTTGCTTCGGCGGCTTTCGTGGGGGGCAGCCTCGTGCCAAAGGGCGGCCAGAACGTGATGGAGCCCGCCGTTTGGGGGGTGCCGGTGATGTTCGGCCCCCACATGGAGGACTTCAAGGAGCAGCGGGACCGGTTGCTGGAGGCCCGGTTGGGGTTTGAGGTCTTCTCCGGAGTTGACATGGGGGAGCGTTTAATCGAACTTCTTGGTTTAAGGTGTAGAATCTCATCCTGTGGGGGCGGCGTTCTTGGGTTTTTGGGCGCTGAGAGGTCCGCCTCCCGGCGGGTGGCCTTGGAAGTCTTAAGGCTCCTTGGGGGTCCTTGAGGCCTGGCTTGGTTGAGATTAAAAAAAGAGAACGGATGGGGTGGTGTTTTACATGTTCAACGCCAACGTGGCGGGCAAGATGCGTTTCGGCGTGGGGGTATCCTCCACGGTGGGAGACGTGGTGCGGTCCTTGGGGGCCGAGAGGGCGGTTTTGGTGACCGACTCCACCATGGAGTCCTTGGGCGTGGCGGACAAGATATGTTCTTACCTTGAGGGGGCCGGGGTGGAGGCCTTCGTGTTCGCCGGGGTGGAGCCGGAGCCTTCGGTGGAGACCACCGACGCGGTGGCGGAGCTCGCCAGGGAGCACGACTGCCAGGCGGTGGTGGGTCTTGGCGGCGGCAGCTGTCTTGACGTGGCCAAGGCGGTGAGCGTGCTCATCACCAACGAGGGCAGCGCCGCCCGGTACCAGGGTTTGGGGTTGGTGAAGAACCCCGGCGTTCCGAAGGTTATGATCCCCACCACCGCGGGCACCGGTTCTGAGGTCACCTTCACGGCGGTTCTGATCCGCAAGAGCGACGGCTTCAAGGGGGGCATAAACGACGAGAAGCTCTTCCCGGACTTGAGCTTGTTGGATCCGGAGCTCACGGTGACCATGCCGCCGGCGGTGACCGCCAGCACGGGTATGGACGCGCTGGTGCACGCTTTGGAGGCCTTCAGCGGCCGGAGCGCCAGCCCCTTCAGCGACATGTTCGCCCGGGAGGCCTTGAGGCTCATAGGCGGCAGCATAAGGACCGCCACGTGGAACGGCAGGGACATGGATTCCAGGAGCTCCATGCTTTTGGCGTCCTATTATGCTGGGGTGGCCTTGGCCAACGCCGGCGTGGGGGCCTGTCATTCCCTGGCGTACCCCTTGGGCGGCATGTTCGGGGTGGGGCACGGCTGCGCCAACGCCCTTCTGATGCCCTATGTGGCCCGGCACAACGCGGTGGCCTGCGTGGACCGTTATGCGGAGGCCTATGGGCTGTTGGGCGGGGTGGCGGACGGCTGGCCCAGGAGGGAGGCGGCCTTTGCGCTGGCGGACCTTCTGGAGGAGCTGGTGGCGGATCTTGGGCTACCTTCCAGGATGTCGGAGCTCAAGGTTGGCATAGAGGAGCGGCACTTTGACGAGATGGCGGACCGGGCCATGGCGGTGGCCCGTCCCATGGAGAACAACCCCAGGGTGATGGACAAGAAGGCCTGCATGGCCATATACAAGGAGGCGTATTAAAAGATGCCGGGATTTGAGCTTTTCGACCAGCGGGAGATCGACGCGGTGGCGGATGTGCTTCGCCGCCGGATAGTGCATCGTTATTCCTTCCAGGGGGTCAGGAACGACGTTTACAAGGTGGAGGAGTTCGAGGGGGCCTGCGCCTCCAAGTTCGGGGCTCGGCACGCCCTTGGGGTGTCCTCCGGGAGCGCCGCTCTGTACGTGGCCCTCAAGGCCTGCGGCATAGGGCCCGGCGACGAGGTCATAACCACCCCCTTCACGTTCATAGCCAGCGTGGAGGCCATCCTGGAGTGCGGCGCGGTGCCGGTGCTTGGCGAGATAGACGAGAGCTTGAACCTGGATCCTGCCTGTATTGAGGACCTTGTGACGGACCACACCAGGGCGGTGATGCCGGTTCACATGTTCGGGGCCTCGGCGGACATGGACGCCTTCAAGGTAGTTTGCGAGGAGTATGGGCTCATGCTGTTCGAGGACGCCTGCCAGGCCATGGGGGCCAGCTACAAGGGCCGTTACTGCGGTTCCATGGGTCTTTGGGGAACCTTCAGCCTGGATCCTTACAAGATAGTCACCGTGGGCGAGGGTGGCATGGTGCTCACCTCCGACGAGGAGCTGTACCATCGGATGGAGTACTACCACGACCACGGCCACGTGCACGACAAGTCCATAGACCGCGGCGCGGAGCGGAAGGCGTGCCTTGGCTTCAACTTCAGGATGAGCGAGATCCAGGGGGCCCTTGGGCTGGTGGGGCTTGAGAAGCTGGACGCCGCCATAGGGATGCTGAGGGCCACCAGGGACAAGGTGTTGGGGGAGGTCAAGGACCTGGGTCTTAAGACCCGCCAGCTGCCGGATCCCGACGGGGAGCTGGCCACCCAGATCGTTTTCCTGCTGCCGGACCGGGATGCGGCCAGGCGTTTCCAGGCGGCTGCGAAGGCGGCGGGTTTCGGCTGCGGCATCTTGAGCGACAACACCTGGCACTACGCCAGGCACTGGGACACGCTGAGGGACGGCAAGGTTTACTCCAGGGTTCGGTGCCCCTACGACTGCCCCCACGCGGAGTACGTGCCCGCCTACAGGCCCGCGGAGTGGCCGGTGACCCATTCGATACTGGAGAGGGCGGCGGTGTTCGGCCTTGACATAGTGATGGACGACCAGCGGGTGGAGGCCCTGATCGGCGCCATAAGGGCCGGCGCCAAGGCGGTTTAGCTTTTTAAAATTTTTAAAGGGGTTTGCGCTGGGTTTTGGCGGAGTGGTTTTTAGGGGTTTCTAGGAGTTGACGTGAGGCGGCTCGCCCCCGTGGGGGTATGCGGGCCGCCATTCCGGCGTTAGAAGGGGTTTTGTGCTGATGGCCCAAGGGGTTAGGGTTTTGGTGCTCAGTGACGGAGTGGCGGGGCATGTGAACCAGAGCAGGGGGGTTGTGCTTTGGCTTCGCCGAATTCTGGAGGGAAGGGGGCTCACGGTGGAGGTCCACGAGCGGGAGGTGCCGAGGCTCTCGGGGTTCTCCGCCGCCAGGGCCAGGGCGTCTTCCCTGTTCCTTGCGTCCGGTGGCAGGCGCAAGGCCCGGGAGTGGCTTGCTTCCTTCGGTGGAGATCTTCCGGATTTTGTGAAGGTAGGAAGCCTTGGTGGGGAGGGGTTTGTGATCCTCTCCGCCGGGAGCCGTTGTGCTCCCTACAACCTGGCGCTGGGGCTTCTCTTTGGAGCTGTGAGCGTAACCATAATGACCCCTTCGGTGCTTGGGCTTGATCCCTTTGACTACGCCATAGTGCCGGAGCACGACAACCCCCCTCGCAGGAGCAACGTTTTGAGCACCCTTGGGGCTCCCAACTCGGTGGACCCCGGGGAGTTGGAGGAGCGGGGCAGGGCCTTGGCGGAGCTGTTCCCCCCCCTGTCGGGCATGAGGTGGGCCCTTTTGGTTGGTGGAGACGACCGGAACTACCGGGTGAGCCCCCGGTGGATAAGGCGCGAGGTGGGGGTGTTGTTAAGGCGCGCGGAGGCCTTCGGGGCGGACCTTTACGTCACCACCTCCCGCAGGACCTCCATGGAGGCGGAGGAGGCGCTGGAGAAGCTGCTTGAGGGCAGCGGGGCGGTCAGGATGTACCTTCCCGCTTCCCGCTGTTCGGAGAACCCGGTGCCAGGGATGTTGGGGCTTTGTACCAGGGTTTTCTGCACCGAGGACTCGGTTTCCATGGTGTCCGAGGCGGTGACGGCGGGGCACCGGGTGGTGCTCATGAGGGTGGAGAGGAGCGGCGGATTGAGGGGGCCTGTTTCCAGCGTCTTGCGGGCCGCCCATGAGAGCGGGGTTCTGCCAAGGGGGGCCCTTTTTGGACCCGCCAGGTTTGACCGGTTGTTCGGGGATTTGAGGTGTGAGGGGCTGTTGGAGGAATGGGGGCTTCTCAAGCGGGAGAGGCCCATGGTGGACCGGACGGGGCGGGTGGTGGTGCCCGAGGATCCCCCGAGGGTCCCCTCATTTAACGAGGCCCGTCGGGCCGGGGAGTGGCTGGCGGATAAGCTTATGTCAAGGTGGGGGATCTGATTTGGATGGTGCTGTGTTAATTTCCTCCAGGGAAGCCGCTGAGAGGGGTTCTTCGGCCCTGTGGGGGCGCCGGTTCGACCTTTTGTTCCTTTGCGCCTTCTGCGCCGTACCCCTGGGGCCCGCGGCGAGGTACGCCTTTTTCGCGGCCGCATTGACGGCCTTTGTCAAGGGAGGGGTTTGGCGACAGGTAGCCCAAAGTTGGGGATTGGTTCCAAGGTACTTCAGGCTTGGGATTTGGCTTCTCCTTCTTTTTGGGTTGATATCCGAGATGGCCAGTTTCCCTGGGATTGAGGAGGCCTTTAAGGGGTACTCCATGGTGCTTGAGGCCTTCGTAGGGGGGCTCATGGGGTTTGGTTTTTTCTTGAGGAGGGGCAACTTCAGGCGCTGGAGCCTGTCCTTGCCCTGGGTGGCCCTTTTTACGCTGGCGGGGTCGGTTTTTTGGTCCCCCGGATATCTGCCCATAAGGGAGATAGGCGGTGCTTTGTCCCACAAGGGGATGTGGTACGGCGGGGCCCTTGGGGTTGTGCTTTCATCCTTGGCCCTTTACGGCTTTTGCGCCTTACGGGGCGTTGGCAGGTCTTGGCTTTGGGGGGCCGTCTTTGTGGTTGGCGTGCTGCTGGTGGCCTCCGCCAGGAGCAGCGGCGCCATGGCGGGTTTTGCCGTGGGCTGCGGGGCCGTTGGGGGGGTGCTGGCGCTGTCTTGCAGGAAAGACAAGAAGCCGCTTATGAGGCTGCTTGGAGTTGTGGTTTTAGCGCTGGCCGTCGTGGGCGGGGTCTTGGTGGTCTCACCGGAGATTCGCTCTTACGTGGACAGGGAGTTAAGCCAAGTGGCGTCCCTTGGGGATTCGCTTAAGAGCGGCAACTTCGACCGGTTCACCACCTACAGGAACATCATATGGGCCATGGGGGTGGACCTATTCCGCCAGCGGCCCCTTCTTGGGTGGGGCTGGGGCAGGCTTGAGGAGCAGGCCCCCTTGGTGTCCGACGCGTCACTTAGGGGTAGGTGGACGAGCCTTACTTCGGAATGGCCCTCCCACTTTCACAACGACTTCATGGAGCTTTTGGTGTCCATGGGGGTGTTGGGGGGTGTGGCGTATCTGCTGTTGGCCCTGGGGTTTTTGCGGATGTCCCTTTGGTGTGCCTTGAGGTATGGTTTAAGGCACCCGGCGGCGGGCCTTTTGGGGTCCATGGCGGGGGCTTTGGTAATAGGCATGTCCGCTGGTGTGCTGCCGGAGCGGAGCGTGTCGGGGATGTTCTATTGGACCCTTTGGGGGGCGGTGCTTGGGGTGTACTGCCGGGGCAAGGGCCCTTTGGGGTCGATGGACGTTGAAGGTAAGGGGTTTGGAGATTAGGTTGGAGGTGGATGTTCCTTGAAGGTTCGTGGAGTTCTGTTGTGGTCGGTCCTTTTGTGTCTTGGTTTGGCGGTTTCCGCCTTTGGGGCGGAGCCCTTTAAGGGGGCGGAGCCCTCGGTGCTGTCTAATGCGCCGGCGTCCGCCGACGCGGTTCAAGCTAAGTCCTCCCCGGCGACGGAGCCTCTTAAGGGTCCCGAGGCCTTCGCGGGGGTTGAGTTTTTGAAGCGGGAGGAGGTTTACGTCACCCCCTCGTGGCTCATGGCCAACATGGGTAAGGTGTTGGTCTTGGACGCCAGGGCTCAGAGTTTGTATTTGAAGGGCCACATCCCCGGGGCGGTGAACGCCGAGTGGACCTATTTTGTGAGTATGAAGGGCCGTCCTGGGGACCAGGGCTGGGGTGTGAGGCTCCCGATGCCTG
>JAOACP010000032.1 GCA_026417795.1 Thermanaerothrix sp. | reverse complement strand
CCGCCGGTCCCTGGTAAACCAACCCCACGGCCCCATACTGGCCGGGCAGGTACAGCCGTACCATCCGCTCACCGTCCTGGCCAAGCTCATGGCTCACCATCCGGGGCACCGGATAGGACGGAGCCTCTATGGGGCCGAAGAACCGCTCGACCTCCTTAAGCACCACTTCATCCTCAAAGGGGCTTGAGATGATCAAAGCCGCGTTGTCGGGCCTCACGAAGGACCTGTAAAAATCAAGCACCCTCTCCAGGGGAAGCCTTTCAAGGTCCATCCTGTTCCCTATGGTGGGCTTACCGTAAGAATGCCAGTCAAAGGCAACGCTCTCCATTCGGTTCATAAGAACCGACACCGGATCGTTCTCCCCCCTAACCAGCTCGTTTATCACCACCCCCCGCTCCTTATCCAGCTCCTCCGCGGTTATCCGGGCCTTGGTCATCCTCTCGGACTCCAAGGACAGGGCCCAGCGGAGGTTTTCCAATCCGGCGGGGAGGGTCTGAAAGTAACAGGTCCTGTCGGTCCAGGTGTTGCCGTTCGCCCTGCCGCCCCTAGAAGCTATCTCGCTGGGTATGTCCGGATGAGACGGGGTGCCCTTGAAGAGCAGGTGCTCCAGAAGGTGGGCAAGGCCCCTTTCACCATCCCTCTCGTCGGAAGAACCCACCCAGTAAACCATGTTGACCGTCACGTTGGAAGCCGACGGATCTCGGATCAAAAGCACCATCAAACGGTTTGGAAGACGGTACTGGTTGACACCCCCCAGTGAAGCCTCGGGCAAGGGGGCGGAAAAGGCCCGGGGGGTAAAAAGCAAAAGCAAGGAAAGAGACAACATGGGCAACACAAGAAGCTTCAAGGGAACACCTCCAATGGGGATATTTTATTTAATTTTAACAAACTATACGACCTTACAGGGGGGGATTTCAACGGCTGGCGCAACCTACACAGGATCGGACTCCCCAAGGTCAAGACATCGAAGAAGCCGGTTCTTAAAGTCATCCCGGTCCAACGATACGTGACGGCACCTTAAAGCCAGTTCCTCCACCTCCCTCAAAGCATCTTCACCTCCGAACAACACGGAAAGAAGCCCCTCCAGCACCCCATGGGGGGAAAAACGGACCCTATCCTTCCAACGGGAAGGCAGCATCCCAACCCTTATGAGGTCCTCAACCTGAAGGGAACCGCCAAAGAGGCCGGACACCACGCAAAGGTCCACCTGGGACTCCCCTACGCCGGCTTCATCAAGGAGCGTCTCCACCGCGGCCCTCACAGCCCCCTTGGCCAGCTGAAACTCCCTCACGTCCCTTTGGGTTATCCATAGGGACGCACCGGCGCCGAGCTGGAATTTAAAATCCCTTGAGGGATCCATGCGGCCGGACCCGTCCAAAATCCCAGTCCCCCTCATGAGGGACACCGAAGAAACCAGCCCGGACCCGCAAACGCCCTTAGGAGCGGATCCACCTATGACATCAAGTTTAACATCCCCATCCTCCAACCGTACCCTGTGAACCGCTCCAGGCAGGGCTGGCATGCCGCATGACAGTCCGTAACCCTCAAAGGCGGGCCCCGCCGCCGTCGAGGCCCCAAGGGCCTCTTCAGGGGTCCACAAAAGCACCTCCCCGTTGGTTCCAAGGTCCAAAAGGAGCCTTACGCCTTCCCCCTTGTGCCGGTAAAGAAAGGCCAGAGCATCGGACCCCACGAAACCACCGATGGAAGGGAGGAGCGTCAAAGGACACCTCAGGTTAACCCCAAGCCCCAAGGCCTCAACGGTCCTGCTCCTCAAGGTCCAGGGAAGAAAGGGCCTCTCCGAAAGCCCCGCCGGCGGGATCTTAAAAAGGAAACCGCCCATGACGGTGTTGCATCCAACCACAATGCGAACCACCCGGTCCGCCGACGCCCCCAGGGATTTAAGAAGCTCCTTCACCGCTTCGTCCAAGGACGAGACGAGAAGCCGCCATAGCTCATCGCTAAAACCCTCCAGGGCCCGGGTAATACGGGTAACCACGTCAACCCCAAGCCTGCGCTGACGGTTCTCCACCCTCAACCGGCCCAAAACCTCACCGGAGCAGAGGTCCGCCGCCGCCACCTCTATGGTGCTGCTGCCCAGGTCCACCGCCAAGCCAAGGGGAGTAAGACCCACGTGGCCTACCATCACGATCCGGCGGTCAAATACCCACGCCAGAGCCTCGCCCTCCCGGCGGGAAAGCATCCTGGCAAGCCCCTCCAAAGCAACGTCTAATACCCCCTCCAACGGATATGGAAGCACCGAGCAAGCCCTGACGAGGAACTCCTCAAGGCTTGAGCATCCCGCCATGAGGTCCCTGCGCAGGTCCAATCGGAAGGGCACCGCCCGGCATGGGGGGGCGATCGTAAAGTCTAAGGAGTCAAGTCCATTGGTGGTCGAAAGAACAGGTGAGGAAAGATCATCAAGGAACACCTCCGCGTCCCCCAGGAGCCTGGCCACGCAAGCGAGCCTCACTCCGCCGGGCAGCAAGGCCTCCCTTGGGGACCTATCGGATAGGCCGCCTAAGGCCCTGACGGAACAACCCCCGCACAGCCCCAACCCTCCGCAGGGAGACTCCACCTCATGGGCAAAGCCCGAGGACTTGAGGGCTTCAAGCAACGTGACCCCCTTAGGGAGCTCCAGATGAACCGTGGATTCCCCCCTGTGGACTCTTAGAACCGGCATATTTACTTTCACCTCCCGGAGGGTAAAATCTATCACCATGAGGATGCCTTCTGGGAAAACACTATTGAGCTTCCAGTTCAGTTTATCCCCCGCATCATGGGACGCAAGGGCCTTGGCTCAAAGGATGAAGCTCCCAGCCTCCCACCGGGCCCTTGAGGTCCTGGGGGCCCTGCGCTTCAGGGTTAACGGGATCGGGGGATTCTTCCCCCTCTCGGCCTTTCAATGGGCCATGGGCCATGACCTTCCAAAACTGCCGGGGGACAATCGGTGCCTTGGGGTTCTGGTGTGGGCCGTGGAGGACCTTCCGCTGTCCTACGCGTCACCGTTGGAGCAGATGATACGAAACGGCGCCGCCATGGAGGGGCTTGAAAGGGCCGTGAACTTCTTCCGGCTCATGTTTGACCGCCTGTTTGGGGTTTGTCCGCGATCTCTCTTTCCCGGCAGGGATATACCCCTGGAGGTTCAAAGGCACCTTGCGGACCGACTTGGGGGAGAGGCTTTTGGAATACGGTTAACGGAAGGGAACATTCTGGTGCCGGAGGACTCGCTCTCCGCCCTTATGATCCCCTCCTGCAGCGGGGAGGAAGCGGCAGCCTACGATCAGTGCGGGTCATGTAAAGATCCGCGATGCCCCTACAGGCGTTCCTCCAGCCCGAAGGGCAGCTCCGCCTCCCAAAGCTCCCCGTCCTCTCCGTCGGAGTAGTAACCTCCGACCACGTCAACCCGCCTGAAGCCCATGGCGGAGTAGAACCCCATGGCGTCCCGGTTGGAGGAACGCACGTGGAGCTTGGCCCTCACGCACCCCTGGGCCAGGGCCATCACCTCCATGGCGCACATCAACTGGGATCCCAGCCCAAGCCTCCTGAAGTCCCTGTGCACCCCAAGCCTCATGACCCAGGCTTCGTCCCCCCGAAGCTCAAATACAAGGAACCCCCGGAGCTTTCCCTTCAGGAATATCCCTATCACCGCACCGCCCCCATCGGAGGCCACGTGATGAAGAAAGAGTCCCCTGCTCCACGCAGGGGACCCGCACATGACATCCAGATCCTCCAGGCAGGGGACGTCCCCTACCCCGCAAAAGCGGATCTCTCCTATTATCAAGCCCCTTATAGCCCCCTTATTATGGTGGCCTCCCTGGCGGGGCCCACCCCCAAGAGCACCACCGGAACCCCGCAGAACTCCTCTACGAAGGCCACGTAATCCTTTGCGGCCTTCGGCAGGTCGTCAAAGGACTGGCACCCCGAGATGTCCTCGGTGAAGCCCTTAAGGGTCTTGTACACCGGTTCAGCGACGGAAAGCATCCTGTGGTCCGTGGGGAAGTAACCCGTGGATTCCCCGTCTATCCTATACTCCACCGCCACCTTTATCTGCTCAAGTCCCGACAGCACATCCAGCTTGGTGAGGGCTATGGCGTCAAGGCCGTTGACCATCACCGAGTACTTAAGGGCCACCAGGTCGAGCCACCCGCAGCGCCTGGGCCTTCCGGTGGTGGCTCCGTACTCGTTCCCCACCTCCCTCAGCCTGGAGCCTATCTCACAGTTCAACTCCGTGGGGAACGGGCCCTCTCCCACCCTGGTGCAGTAGGCCTTGGCGCCCCCTATGACCCGATCTATCCTGTTTGGCCCCACGCCAACCCCCGTGCAGGCCCCGCCGGAGGTGGGGCTGGAGCTGGTGACGTAAGGGTACGTGCCGAAGTCCACGTCAAGCAGCGTGCCCTGGGCGCCCTCAAAGAGCACCCCCTTGCCCTCATCCAGCGCCCGGTTCACCTCCACGTAAGCATCCCCAACGTAGGGCGCCAGCTGACGCCCCCACTGAACCGCCCGATCCATCAGGTCATCCATGGCCAAGGGCTTCTCACCGTATATGCGGGTAAGAAGCAGGTTCTTGCTCTCCAGGTTAAGCGCCAGCTTCTCCCTCAGGACGTCCTCGTCCAAAAGGTCCCCTATCCTTATGCCCACCCGGGCGAACTTGTCAACGTAGCAGGGGCCTATGCCGCGGCTGGTGGTGCCTATCCGCTGAGAAGCGCTCCTCTCCCTCTCGGAGAGAACGTCCAACGTCTTATGGTAGGGCATCACCACGTGGGCGTTGCGGCTTACCACAAGCCTTGCCCTGTCCTTTCCCCTCTCCCTGAGCTCAGCGAGCTCCGCCAGAAGCTGGTCTGGATCCACCACCACTCCGCCGCCTATGACGCAGGTCTTCCCGGGGTAGAGCATGCCGGAGGGGAGCAGGTGGAAGACGTGCTTCTCACCCCCCGCTATGACCGTATGTCCCGCGTTGGCCCCTCCCTGGTAGCGGACCACCAGGTCGACCCTGTCCGCCAGTGCGTCCACCACCCGGCCCTTGCCCTCGTCTCCCCATTGGGCACCTATTATAACTTCCGCTCTGCGCTTCATCTCTTTCCTCCTCCCCCTTCCCCGGCCACCTGGGTAAGCCTCACCAGTTCAAGACCTTCCGGCAACGACAGATCCCCAGCGGAAAGCCTGGAAAGGACCTCTATGGTGCCGGGCCTTGGGTGCCCTATGGCTATCGCCCCGCCCGACCTGTAAGCCCCCGACACGGCGGAGATCAAAGCCCGCTCCTCGCCGCCCGGGACCGCGTCTATGAAGTATCTGTTCTTAAACGCCTTAATCCCCTTCTCCAAAGCCACCTGGAAGGCCACGGATTTCGGGTTGGTCCTGCTGTCCAGGAAGAACCAACCGGGCCTTTGCTCCTTGAGCGCCCCCAAGAAGGCCTCCATGGCGGGACGATCCGCCGTGGCCGCCGAACCCCGGTGGTTGTTGACCCCCACTGCGCCGGGCAGGACATCAAAGGCTTCTTTGGCCCTTTCCCTTATCTCCTCCGGCCCCATGCCCGGAGCTACCACCATGCCCCTTAAGCTACGGTCCGACAAAGCCATCATGGGCACGTGGACCAGATAGGGTATCCCCTTGGACTCCGCAACCTTAGCCACCTCGGACGCGTGAGGGGCACCGGGTATTATAGCCCAAGTCATGGGGAGCCCTAAAGAGGCCAGTTTCCGGGCCGCCTTAAGGTCGTACCCCATGTCGTCCACCACTATGGCGAGCCACCGCTCGGCCTTCTGCGCCTTACGGGAACCATGGGAGGCTCTTGGTAGCTCCACGTAGATCCCATCCGCCGATACCGCCCCGCTCCCCGGATCGGAATCCGAAGGCAGCTTGATTGGGCCCTGCCCGTGTTGATCGGGAAGGGCCTTTTCTCGCTCTTCCTGGGCCCCGTCCCTGGGCGCCTCAAGGGTCTCCCCATCCCACAGACGGTCAAAGAGCTCAACCCCATCCCTCCAGCGGCTTCCGGCAAAGACCGCCGCGAGGAGGATAAGAGCTGCCCATAAGAACCGGCGAACCATGGTCACCTCATGGCCCTTAGGATCTCCACACCCTTCCTCACCTGGGGATCCTTGGCAAGATCCGCCATAGGTTCACCCGGGACCTTCACGTCCGGGTTAAGGCCCACCTTGTCTATCATCCGACCCGACGGGGTGTAGTACCTGGCGATGGTAACGTACATCCCCGCCCCATCGGGAAGGTTGAAGAGGGTCTGGACGGACCCCTTGCCAAAGCTCTTAAGCCCCACCAGCTTGGCCCTGCCGTGATCCCTAAGAGCCCCCGCCACTATCTCCGAGGCGCTTGCGCTGCCCTCGTTGATCAGCACAACCAGGGGCCCCTTGAACCTAACCCTCCCTGAGGCGTAAAGGGACTCGTTAGCCCTGTCCACCCTGCCCTTGGTGCTGACAACCAGGTCTCCGTCGTCAAGGAAGCAGGACGCCACGTCCGCCGCGGCGTTAAGCAGGCCGCCGGGGTTGTTCCTAAGGTCCAAGACCATTCCCTTGGCACCCTTCGAGGAAGCCCAGGACACCGCCTCCGCTATCTCCTGCCCCGCAGTCTGGGTGAAATGGGCAAGCCTCACGTAGGCGTAGCTGTCCTTCAGCATCTCCCTGCGGACCGAACGGATCTTTATTATCTCCCGGGTGATGTTAAACTTCATTATCTCGTCCTTGCCCTTGCGCCTTACCCAAACGGTAACCTTCGTACCGGCGGGCCCCCGGAGTAGGTTCACCACCTCGTCCTGGTTCATCCCCACCACCACCTTGTCCCCCACCTTCACTATCTCATCCATTGGTTTAAGGCCCGCCCGATGGGCCGGTGTACCCTCCATGGGGCTTATGACAAGCACCTTGCCGTCCCGCTGCCCCACGTACATCCCGATCCCCCCATACTGCCCCTCCATCTCTATGCTCTCTTCCTTGAGCTGGGATGGATCCACGAAACGGGTATAGGGATCGCCGGCGGCGGCCACCATTCCCTTCATGGCCCCGTAGAACAGCTTCTGCTCCCCCGGCAGCTTCTCCGCGTCCACGTGGTACAGGTCCAGGATGGCCCGGGCCTGCCTTAATATGGTCATGTTCTTAGGAGAGAAGGGGTCTTTGAAAGAACCCTGCTGAATGCCGTCCCCCGCCAGGGCGGACATCATCCCCGTAACCGCCAGGGCCCCTATTATCACACCCAACGTCAGATCCCTAAAGCGTTTGAACAAAGATCTCACACTTCCCTTCATCCTGTGCAGTGAGGTGTACCAAGAAGAGCGGGTTGAGCCACCACCCTCCCCTAAACCTCTTTACCGCAGGTACCCCATGGGGTTCGTGGCCTTTCCGTTGACCCGAACCTCAAAGTGAAGATGCGGCCCCGTGGCTATGCCGGTGCTACCCACCCGTCCTATTACTTCTCCACGGCTGACCTTTTGGCCCTCGTTTACCTCTATCTTGGAAAGGTGGGCGTACACGGTGGTTATGTCTCCCCCATGGTCCAAGATTATCACCTGTCCGTAACCCCTAAGCCACCCGGCGTAGAGAACCTCTCCGTTCTCCGCCGCCCTTACCGGGTCGCCGGTACTGCCCGATATGTCAATCCCGGTGTGCATTATGCGGGTCCTGAACACCGGGTGAACCCTTACCCCAAAGGAACTTCGGATCTGTCCCACCAGAGGCCAGGCAAGGCGCCCTCCCTTGTAGTATATGACCTCCTTTGGCGCCTGGGCCTTCTTCTGGGCCGCCCTGGCCCTAGCCTCCGCAAGCCGGCGGCGCTTCTCCTCCATAAGCCTGGTTATGGTGGAGTTTATGGCCTGCTCCATCCTCTGGTACTCCTGAAGCTCCGCCAAGTGAAGGCTCTTTTCGCTCCTCACCCTCTTTAGAAGGTCATTCCTCCGGTCCGAGGCCACCTTCAATCGAAACTTGTTATCCTGAAGCTCCTGGTTCTGCTTCTCCAGAAGGGCCCGCTGCTCCGCCAGCTCCCTGTGGGCCATGCTAAGCCTGGTCTTCCGGTCCGACAGCTCCCGTATCAGCCGCTGATCCTGATCCGCTATCCTGCCTAAAAGGTAGGAGGTGGAAAGGGCGTCCATGGCTCCAGGAGCGGACAGGAGGAGGTTGAACTCCGCTATTCCGCCGTACTTGTATATGGCCACCAACCGGGCCTTCAGAAGATCCTTAACGTAATCTATCCTGGTGGAGGTGTTCCTTATCTCCGCCACCAGCTGCCTCATGCGCTCCTTAACCTTTTCCCGCTGAAGGTTCAAGACCGATATGCGCTGCTCCGTCACCGCAACCTGCTGGGCTAATGCCTCTATCTCGGAGATGACGTCCCGTTCCTTGCCCTCCATCTCCTTAACCTTCTTCTGATGATAGGAGATCTGGCTTTGAACCTGGTTAAGCCTCTTCTCCTCCTGCCTCAGGCGCCTTTCCAGGTCAGAGGTCCCAGTGACGGCGTAGGACCTGCCGCACATGAGCACCAGGGTGAAAAGGGCGCATAAGATACGTTTAAACCCCATGGATCCCACCGTCCCAGTCCTCCGGGCCCTAAAGGGGCTTAAGGGCCCTTCTGATGAAGCGCTCCACCGCAAGGAGGCTTGAGAAGAAGCTCACCAAGGCTCCCCCTCCCACCAGGACACCACCAAGTCTTATGAGCAGGGACGCGTCGTTCAGAAGCTCGATAAATGGCAGGAAGTCCTTGAGCCTCTCCACCGCCGCCCCGTACGAGAAGGCCAGCATCACGGAGGAGAGAAGGGCCCCAAGGCTGCCCAACAGGACCCCTTGGATTATGAAGGGCATGGCCACGAAAGACGGGGTGGCACCCACCATGAGCATTATGGCGATCTCCTCCTCCTTGGAGTAGACCGCTATCCTTATGGTGTTGAACAGCACAACACCGCTTGCCGCCACCGCCACCAACAACACCGCCAGGGAGAAACGGCCCGCAAACCTGGACAGCTTGGACAGCTTTTCAGCCAGCTTGCCGGCATACACCACGTCCTGAACCTCATCCACCGCCACCAATTCCCTCGCCACGGTGGGCACCGACGATGCCTTGTCCACCCAAACCTCCACGCTGGGAGGAAGGGGGTTCTCCCCCAAAAGGGTTATGGCCTGGGCCTGGCTACCCAACCGGGCCTTCAGCCGCTCCAGGGCCTTTTCAGGGGTTATGGCCTCCACGGCTCTCACGTGGGGCATACGACGAACCCTCGCCGCCAGAGCGTTGAGGTCCACGTTGGGGGACACGTAGGCCTGGATGGACAGTTCCCCCTCCAGGTTTTTCACCACATGCCGGGTGTTAAGCACGAAGAGGATGCTGGATCCCATGAGGTAAAAGACCGCGGCGGATGTAAAAAGGGTGAGGAAGCTCAACCCCCAGTGCCTAAATACCAGTCTCAGCCCATCCCTTATGGCATACCTAAAGCTCCCCATCTATCTCGTACCTTCCCCTCTTTTCGTCTCTTACAACTCGGCCCATCCTGAGTTCCACCACCCGCTGGCGGTAGGAGTCCACCAGGTACTGGTTATGGGTGGCCATCAGCACCGTGGTGCCCATGGCGTTTATGGACAGGATGAGCTGCATTATCTCCTCCGCGGTATGAAGGTCCAAGTTTCCGGTGGGCTCGTCCGCCAGGAGTATGGACGGAGAGTTCACTATGGCCCTGGCTATGGCCACCCGCTGCTGCTCTCCACCGGAGAGCTGCGGGGGGTATAGGAATCGACGCCGCCACAGGTTCACCCGCTCCAAAACCTCATCGGTCCTCTCCTTAACATCCCGAGGCGGCATCCCGAGCACCTCCAGGACGAAGGCCACGTTCTCAAAGACGTTAAGGTGAGGCAAAAGGCAGAAGTCCTGATAGATGACCCCCACGTCCCGCCGAAAAAGGGAAAGGTCCAGGCGGCTTATCTTCCTCAAACTGTAGGACCCCACCATGACCTGTCCCCTGGTTGGCATGACCTCCCTGGTTATGGTCCTCATCAGGGTGGTCTTTCCCGATCCGGTGGGGCCCACCAGGTACACGAACTCCCCCTTTGGAATCTCCAGGTAAACGTCCTCCAAGGCAGTTATGTCGGGGTGGAAGATCTTAGTCACCCCTGATAAACGAATGTCCATTAAACGCTACCTCCTGCGCATGCTCAATACCTGCACCGCCGCCCCCACTATCCTTCCGCTGGTGAGGCCGTAGTATTCCCTGAGCTCCTCATCGGATCCGCTTTGACCGAACCGGTCATCCCCACAAACCAGCCGAACCGGCACGGGATACTTGGAGGACAGACACTGGCACACCGCGCTGCCAAGGCCTCCGAAGAGGCTGTGCTCCTCCGCCACCACGCAACACCCGGTCCGCCTAACCGACGAAAGCACCACCTGCTCCGCCAAGGGCCTTACGGTGTAACAGTCTATGACCTCCGCCTCAATTCCCTGGCTGGAAAGCACCCGGGCGGCCTTCAAAGCCTCGTGCACCATGATACCACAAGCACATATGGTGACTCCCTCTCCCTGGGTGAGCAGCCTAGCACCACCTATGGAGAAGTCTCCCTCATCCAATCCATTAAGATCTGGGAGGGCGCGCCTTGTGAGCCTCATGTAGGAGGGGCCCTTCAGCTCCCCGAGAAGCTCTACGATCCTACGGGTGGATACGCCGTCGCAGGGCACAAAAACCGGCATTCCCGGCATTGCGGTCATAAGCCCCAGATCCTCCACCATCTGGCTTGGAGCCCCATCGGGCCCCATGTCAAGACCTCCGGAGGGGCTCACCAGGTGAACCCCCAAGGACGGTATAGCCACCGCAGACCTTATGAGGTCGTAGGTTCTCCCCACAAGAAAGGGGCTGGAGGAGGACACGAAAACCCGCTTGCCCCCCAGGGCCAGACCGGCGGCGGTGAGCACCATCTCCTGTTCCGACGTGCCAGCCACAAAGAACCTTCCGGGGAAAAGCCCTTTGAAGGCTCCCGACAAGGTGGGTTCCCTTGAGTCCAGGACCACCAGATCCTCCCGATGCCCCCCCATGTAGCACAATGTCTCCTCGTAGGCAAGCCACAGGGGGCTAGGTTCTCTCATCGGAAGGCCTCCTCCCATCTAACTCTATGGAGCTTATGGCCACGTCCACATCCTCCCTGGACAAGGGGCCGTTAGAATAACTACCGCCCGGCAGCACGACCCCTCCCGCCTCCCGGGTCCTAAGTATCACCGCCTTGGGGGAGTCCATGCCCATTATGGACCTAAAGGTGGCGTCCATGGATCCAAAGTCGTGTCCGTCCCCCTCCGCCACCGTCCAGCCGAAGGATTCCAGCTTTGCCCTTATGGTTTCAACGCTGTCCACGGGTCCCCACTGCTCCTTGCCGTGGTCGGTGACGTTTATGACTGCCACAAGCCCACCAAGCCGCCGGAACGAAGCGGAAAAGGCGGCTTCCCACACGGTTCCATCCCGGAGCTCCCCGTCCCCCATGAGGCAAAAGGTTCGGCACGGAATTCGATCCATCTGAAGCGACATGGACAGGCCAACCGCCATGCCAAGCCCCATCCCCGGCGGGCCCGAAGGGGCGTCTAAACCGGGGATCCTGCGGTACTCCGGGTTGCCCTGAAGGAGAGCTCCAAGGCGGCCGAAGCTCCAAAGCTCGTCCCGGCTGAAGAAGCCCCGCCTTGCCAAAACAGCGTACAGCGCCGGGGCGGCCCTGCGCTTGCTCAGGATGAACCGGTCCCTGTTAGGATCCATGGGGTTCGACGGCTCCACCGACAGGGCCTCCCAATACAGGTACACCAAGAGGTCCGCCAGGGCCAAGGAGGACTCCAAACACCCCACCTTGGCCAGACCTATCATCCTCACCACGTCCTTGCGAACCTCCCGGGCTATTAAGACAAGTTCCTTAATCCTCTCGTCGGTTAGCACGCCCCACCACCGCCCACAAGACCCAGCTTGGAGAGCGCAGCCTCCATGGCCTCCCTCAAAGCCCGGGCCGATTCATTAAGCACTTCGGATGTTAAACCCTCACCAAGGATTATCTCACCCTCGCCGGTATGCTTAGGAATTCCAAAGGCGTCCGCAAAGGACTCCACCTTCGGGTCGTAGGGCAAAGCCGCGCAGGGCAACCCAGAAAGGGCGGACAACACGACCCCGTGAAGCCGCATGGACACCGACCCTCCAGCGCAGGAGGCCATCTCCTCGAAGTCCTTCAGGTTTCTTAAGAGCCTAACCTGGGACCACCTTACCCCCAGGGCCTCAAGATCCCTTAAGGGTATAAGGTCCTCCTCCGCCATGGCAAAACCCGCGGGGGAAAGGCCGGTCCTATGGGCCAGCCTCATTATGGACCTGGCCAGGCCAGGTAGGTTGAAGGTCTTAGAGGGCCTTAGGTTGACCAAGAGGAGCTCCTCCTTGGACCGGATCAACGAGGGCCTTAAAGCCATCACCGGATCCGGCGCCAGGGCTGCGGCCCCTAGACCTATGGACTGGGCCATCGCCACGGATCGTCGGTCCCTGAAGACCCTGACCTTGCAAGCCCCAAGGGCCTTTGCCGCGAGGGTCCTTCCAAGTGCGCTGCGAAGGGGCCCCAAGGACTGGCCAAAGGCCCAAGGAACCGCTCCCGCCCTTTTGGCAAGCCAAACCACGCCGGAGTAATAAATGGGGCTCTTGATGCTGGTCACGTCCTGGAAAAGGCCGCCTCCGCCCAAAAGCAGGGTCTTGGCGGACCTTAGAAAGCCGAAGACCTTCCGTGGGCTCCAACGGTCCTCCGCCTTAACCGACAGCTCCGCGGCGGTAACGGCCGGGGCGGCGGACAGAACGCCTATGCGGGACCTGGGTATGCCACACCCCTCCAGAAGCTCCACCAAACCCCTAGCCAAAAGCTCGTCCCCAAGGTTGCCAAAGCCGTAGTAGCCGCACAGCACCACCTGGAGCTCCCTTTCCTCTGCCATTGTCACGGCCTTAACCTCCCGGCACGGTAATTAAATGCGGCGCCAAGGGCCAAGAAGAGCGCAAACCCCAGGAGGCAGCCGGTCCAAAGGCCGTTGAACCCCCTAAGCAGCGTCAAGGGGTAGGGGGTGTGAAGGTGGCAGAAGGAGTTTACCGCAGACGCGAAGGCAAGGGAGGATACGATCCTGAAAACCTCCTGAAGCCTCGGGGCAAGCCCCCTGGCGGACAGCCAGGCGGCGGCGAAAAGACAGGGATATCCCAAAAGCTCCTTGGTCCTGGGACGTACCAACAACAAGCGCTCCAGCCATTCGCGAAGGGAAAGCTCCCACTGGGGCACCAGGGCGGTGTTGTCGCTTCTTATGGCCATGAATGCGAGCCCCGCTAGGAGGATCGCCGCCACCGCCAGCTCCCCCCAAAGGGGTGGACGCTTTAGAATCTCCGCCCCTTCCGGGTATCTGCGCTTTACCACGTCGTTAAAGAGCACCATTAGGGGAGGGAGCACCAGGGTGAGCTTAACCCCCGAAAAGACCTCAACCCGCAGCATGTACAGGCTGAAACCGTACATGGCCCCTATTGAGGTACCCACCACCGACGCCACCGCAAAGCCCATCAAGGCTCCCCTCACGGGGCTTCTCTGTTCCAAGGCCCTCAAGGCCGCCTCGGAGGCCCCAAAGGCCCCAAGAAGAGCTCCCAAGAGCTTCATCGGGAAGCCGCCGATCATAGAGGCCCCTAGACCTAGAATCAGCGGAGCTCCTGCGTATACGTAGAATTGGCAGCTGCCCTTGGGGATCCTGTCCTGGAGGAATCGATTCCTAATGGACCAGATCACCGCCAGCAGCGCCAGCGCCGCTCCCAGGGGGGCAAGGCGGGATCTTTCCACCGGCCGCTCCGCCGATGGGAATCCAAGCAGATAGCCCCGGGCCTTAAGGGAATCGCTTAGGGCCTTAAGGTCCTCGGTGAAGGCGCCAAGCCTGTCTCCTGGGTAGAGGTCATAGGGGCGGACCAAAAGGAGCCTCACGCTCCTCTCGTGAACCGCCCGCACCATGCGCTCCACCAGCTGTTCCCGGGTGATGGCCTTTGAGAAGACCTCGTCCTTGATCACGCTGTGGAGGGGCACCAGGTTGGGGAAGGCGGCCTTGGCCGCCTGGGCCATGCCGATCTGCTTCACGAACTCAGCCTGGGCCAGAAACATGGACTCCCCCTTGATGAGGGCCCCCAGGGGCTCCAGCCGGGGATAACCCGCCACGGAGAGCCCCGCGGGGAGCATTCCCCTTATGGGATAACCGGCCGCAAGAAGCGCCTCTACCCCCGATGCCACACCCTCCCCCCCAACTCCTATGCACGGAAGGGGGCGGAACAGCACCGGCAACCCAAGCCGGCGGGCAAGCTCCAGCCCCTCAAAGTCCGGCACGATGCCGGAATCCGCAATGTCCCCCATGCCAAGGGGCAATAGAACCGCCAGGTAACCATCGGAGGACATTCTCGAGGCGGAAGGGAACTTGGCGGATAGGTACGGCAGAGCCGCCCTCATGTTGGCGTCATCCGCAGTGGACCAAAGGACCGCCCGGTCCATGGGAACCCCCTTAACGGGAAGCTCAAATAGGAGGTCCCTCACGGGGGATAGCCTTAAGGTGCTGACTCCGGAGAACAAATCCCGGCCGGACAACTCCCCCACCAGAAGCCCGCCGAGCCCCTTGGAGCGCAAGGAATCCCCAAGATCCACGGGGATGAACCTTCCCTCTCTGGCCAGGGAGACCAGGTCCCGGTACTCAATCACTATGCCCACCCGTCGGTTTCCAAGCTCCGCCCTTACCCTTGGCATCAAGGACAAGAGGGACACCGCAAGGGACGCCAACAGCAAAACCACAAAGTAAGACCTCAAGGCACCGCCAAAACCACCCGGTACTTGAGGTTCCTTGGACCCATTGATCATAAGGCAACACCCCCAAGCTGGTCAGAAAGGCTAAAACCCAGCTCCTCAAGAAGGCGGCTCAGCCTAAGGATAGGAAGCCCCACCACGTTGAAATAGCATCCCTCAACGGACTCCACCAGCATGGCACCCTTGCCCTGGATAGCGTAGCTTCCAGCCTTGTCGTCCCCCTCGCCGGTGCTGATATAGCACATGGCGTCATGAAGCGACAGGGGCCGGAACTTGACGATGGTGGTCTCACCCCCCCACACGTGCTTATCATCCATCACCACAGACACCCCGGTGTGCACCCTATGGGACCTTCCCTGAAGGGCCATCAGCATCCTAAGCCCATCGTTCCTGTCCCTGGGCTTCCCAAGTATTTGGCCGTCCAGGTCCACCACCGTGTCGGCGCCTATCACAACGGCGCCAGGAACCTTGAAAGCCACGTCCCTGGCCTTGGCCAGGGACAGTCTAAGAACCATATCCTCCGGCGATTCCCCGGGGAGGGGCGACTCGTCCACCTGGGATGTCAAAACCTGGAAGTCCCATCCCAACCCGGCGATCAGCTCCCTCCTCCTGGGGCTGCCGGACGCCAATATCAACCTCATCGGGCAAGCCAAACCCCTATCACTCCTCCCAAGAAGGTTCCAAGGTTGAAATCCATGTGAAAACTCACGCTAAAGCTGAACGCCATGAGGTCCACCCGGCCGGAATCCACCCCGAAGGACAAAAGATCCCTGAAGAGCGGCGCGGAGAAGGAGAACATCTGCATCATTTTACCCGCGAAACCGCCCATCATGAGGCATAGGAGCACTATGAGCCAACCGGGTATGCCCCTCGGAAGAGCCTTGGCCATCTTAGACACCGATCAGGGAGAACCCCACCACGGCGGCGCCTACGACCAAGCAGTAGGCGCCGAACATCCACCAGGCCCTGAAAAGGGATACCCGCCTTAGGGCCATCAGGGAGAGGAGCCCGGCAACGGCGGCGGCCACAAACCCAAGGGGCCATCCAGTAGGAAGGGACGAGAGGAAGGCGTAGTATCCACCCCCGTCCAGCATCTCAACCAGGGTGGCTCCCAGCACCGCGGGGATCGATAAGAGGAACGAGAACCTGAAGGCCTCCAGTGGCGAAAGCCCCATGAAGAGGGCCGCCACTATGGTGCTGCCGGATCTTGATATGCCGGGCATGACCGCCACACCTTGGGCTAGGCCCACCACAAGCCCCACCATGAGCCCCACCCCTTTGGAGCCCTGGGGGACGAAGCGGGAAAGGGTAAGCACCATCCCAGTCACCACCAAACCGCCTCCCACCCAAAGGGAGCTTTGGGACGCGGCCTCCACCAGGGGCTTGAGGGGCAACCCCACCAGGGCAGTCACCACGGTACCAGCCATGACTGCCCAGCCGTACCTCCATCCGTCGGAGGACCGGGCCTCCTCGGAGAGGAACCCCAGGAAGAAGTCCCGGAGGAACCGCAGCATGTCGGAGGCAAAGTACACCACCACCGCAAGGAGGGTGGCCATGTGCAGCATCAGGTCGAAGCCCATCTGGGGGCCCTTAAGGCCTAAGAAGATCTGCACCAGCGCCAAATGCCCGGAGCTGCTTATGGGCAGGAACTCTGCAAAACCCTGGATCAGCCCCAGCAACACCGGATACATAAACATCAAGCCTCGCACACCTCCTGCCCCCTGACCTTGGCCATGTCCATGACCACGCAGGCCAGGTTGTGGGCATGGTCCCCAACCCTCTCAAGGTTGCTCAGGATGTCGATGAACACAACTCCAGCTCCCGGGTTGCACTTGCCGTGGTTGAGCCTGTCTATGTGCCGGGCCCTAAGGCGCTTCTCCATCTCGTCCACCCGGTCCTCCAGCTCCATAACCTCGCCGGCCAGACACAGGTCCTCCTTGTCGAGGGCCTCGATGCTCTTGCTAACCGCCTCGTAAACCAGCGAGAACATCTCCTCGAACTCCCTCATGGCGGAATCGGTGAACCTGAGGTTATGCTCCCTCATGTACTGATACATCTCCACCAGGTTGGTGGAGTGGTCCCCCATGCGCTCTATATCACCCACACCGTTTATGCAGGAGTTGAGGAGAAACGACAGGTCTGAGGAAAGCCCCTTCTGTCCAAGCTCCGTCCCATAGCGGACTATCTCATGGGTGAGTTCGTTCACTATCTTCTCGGTGTTAAGGACGTCGCTGGCGCTGGAGTCGCTCCAGTTGACTATGGCTCCCCTGCAGCCCTCAAGCATGGACTTGGCGAAGTAGCCCATCCGCACCATCTCCTTCTTGAGGGCGTCCAAGGCGGCGGCGGGGGAGGCGGATATGAGGTTCCGCTCCAGGAACGCGGGCCCATAGGACTTAACCGCCCCGTCGTCGGGGACTATGCGCCTTACGAGGTTAACGTAGGGCCTCACAAAGGGGAGGAATATCAGAGTGTTTGCCACGTTGAAGAAGGTATGGGCGTTGGCCACCTGCCTTGATATGTCCGACGCGGTAAGGGCCATGAGCTTGGAGTACCAGGGTAGCAGGGGGAGCATGATGAGGGTGCCTATGACGTTGAACATCACATGACAAGCCGCCGCCTGCTTGGCGGACCGGTTGCCCCCCAGGGAGGCCAAGACCGCCGTTATGGTGGTCCCTATGTTGTCCCCCAGGATGAAGGCTATGGCCACGTTGAGGGGCATGAAGCCCTGGGCCGCCATGGCCATGGTAAGCCCCACGGTGGCGGAGCTGGACTGGATGATCATCGTAACCACGGTGCCGGCGAAGACCGCCCAAACCGGGTGATGTCGGAAGGGCATGAAGAGGTCCTCCCGCCCCTTGAGGAACGACATGGAGTCTCCCATGATGTGCATCCCTATGAAGAGGATGCCGAAGCCCGCAAGGCCCGCCCCTATCTCCCGCGGGCGCTTTGTCTTGGCCATGAGGAAGAGGAAGGCCCCCACCACCACGCACAGGTAGGCGATGTCGGTTATCTTGAAGGCCATTATCTGGGCTGTGACGGTGGTGCCTATGTTGGCCCCCATTATCACCCCGAAGGCCTGATAAAGTGTCATGAGGCCCGCATGAACGAAGCTAACCACCATTACGGTGGTGGCGCTGCTGCTCTGAATTATGGTGGTAACAGCAGTGCCCACGATGACCCCCCTAACGGGAGTTCCGGTGAGCTTGGCTATAAGACGCCTCAGCCGATCCCCCGCAAGGTTCTGCAGGGAATCTCCCATAACCTTTATTCCGTAAATCAACATCCCCACTCCGCCCAAGAGCTGAAGAAGGATCTTGAAGGACATGACTACCCCTCCGGAGGCTTAGATTTTTGTTTTTTAATACTTTTAAAGCGAACCTACATAAAACATCCTGCCATAAAATCGCTGGGTCTTACAGCCTGTTTACGAAGGGGACTATTGACGGATACCCCCTGGAGTAGCGGCTCAGCACCTCCCTCATCTTCTTCCTTATGGCGGTCTTTGCGGCCTCGTCGTTGGCGGGACAGGTCTCCAGTGCTTTTAGGACCGCCCTCTCAAGCTCGCCGTAAAGGTCCTTCGCCTCTTGGCTGTGAAGAAAGCCGCGGCTTTCCATCTTCACGTCCTTCACCGAACCGTCTCGGTCCATGAGCACCGAAACCGCCAACACCCCGTCAAGGGCCAGCTCCCGGCGCTCCTTAAGAAGGCTGCTCTGGAACTCCCCCATGGCAAGCCCGTCCACCAATATTGCACCCGCCTGGACCCGGCCGTCCACCCTTCCCTTCCCCTGGGGGCTCAAGGTTAAGACGTCTCCGTTTGACAGCACGAAGACCTCCTTCGCCGGGACCCCAAGATCCTTGGCAATCTGGGCATGCCGCACCAAGTGCCGGTACTCCCCGTGGACCGGGGCGAAGCACTTGGGCTTGATGAGGCCTATCATCATCTTAAGCTCCTCCCTGGAGGCGTGCCCCGACACGTGGATGGCCTGATCCCTCTCATACACCACCTCACACCCACAGGCGAACAACATGTTGATGGTCCGGCTGACCAGCTTCTCGTTGCCCGGGATCGGGGTGGCGGATATTATCACCAGATCCCTCTGCCCAAGGCGGATCTGCCGGTGCTCTCCCTTGCTCATGAGCACAAGCCCCGAGAAGGGCTCCCCCTGGCTTCCGGTGGTGAGCACCACCACCCGGTTGGGGGACATGCGCTCCGCCTCCTGGGCGGGCACGAACAGGTCGTCCGGGGCGTTTACGTAACCGAGCTCCCGGGCGAGCTCCACATAGGCAAGCATGCTCCTTCCCACCAGGGCCACCTTCCGGTTGTACCTCATGGCTATGTTGAAAACCTGCTGGGCCCTGTGGAGGTTGCTGGCGAAGGTGGCGATCACTATGCGCTTGTCCTTGTGAAGCCGGAAAAGCTGCTCCAACGTCCTGCCCACGGTTCTCTCCGAGGGGGTGAAGCCCTCCCTCTCCACGTTGGTGGAGTCCGAAAGCATCAAAAGGACCCCTTCCCTGCCCAGCTCCGCAAAGGCCCCGTAGTCGGTGGTGCGGCCGTCTATGGGCTGGTTATCAAGTTTGAAGTCACCGGTGTGGACCACCGTGCCCACCGGGGTCTTGATGGCGTACGCAAGCCCATCGGGTATGGAGTGGCAAACCGCTATGCCCCTCACCGTAAAGCTTCCTAGGGTCACGCCGTCTCCGGCGCTTATCTCGTTGAACTTGGGCCTGTATCGAGGGCAAACCTCCCCCAGCTTGTTCTTTATGAGCCCCAAGGTGAGCCTGGTACCATAAACCGGCACGTCCAGCTTCGGCAGCACGAACGGCAGCGCCCCTATGTGATCCTCATGGCCGTGGGTTATGAATATACCCTTTATCCTGTCCCGGTTCTCCTCAAGGAAGGATACGTCGGGGATCACCAGGTCTATCCCCAACATCTCCTCCTCCGGGAATTTGAGGCCGCAGTCTATAACCACCATCTCGTCCCCGTACTGGAGGACCGATATGTTCTTTCCTATCTCTCCCATTCCGCCCAAGGGTATCCATTTGAGGTCCTTCCTGGGCTTCACGGACTTCCCTCTTCCACGCCTCTGGCGAGAGGGCTTGGCGTTCGAGACGCCCGATTCCCTGCCCATCCTTTCAACTCCCTTCTCCGGTGAACAATCCTACCACAGTTTGGGCAGAAAATAAGCAGGCCCAAGCAAAGGGAAGCAAGAAATTTTGCCACATCTCGTCCTCACCCCTTTTCAAAAGGGCGGTACTGTGGTAGTATTCTCTCCGTCCGATTGGGGAATGGTGCAACGGCAGCACGCCTGACTCTGGATCAGGTAATCCTGGTTCGAATCCAGGTTCCCCAGCCAAGGTCATAAGGGCGGCCGGAGCGCCGCCTTTTTTATTTTTATTTTGGGACATCCTTCCCATCAAGACCGCGCTCAAGCTCCAAACGAATTAAAAAGATAAAAAGCGGATTCCCGACCCGGAGGTTTTTGCTCTCGGTGGGGCCGGGAATCCGCAAGGCGTTACGTCAAGGGACGAGCTGCGCCGCGGTTAGTAGAGCATCATGGCCCCTATGAGGCCGAAGATGATAAGGGGTATGTTGTAGTGGATGAACGTGGGGACGCAGGTGTCCCATATGTGGTTGTGCTGGCCGTCGGCATTAAGGCCCGAGGTGGGGCCAAGGGTGGAGTCCGAGGCTGGAGACCCCGCGTCTCCAAGGGCCGCGGCGGCGGCCAGTATGCACGCCAAAGCCCCTGGGGTGAAGCCAAGCTTGACTCCCAAGGGGCAGTATATGGCGGCCACCACCGGTATGGTACCAAAGGAGGTGCCTATGCCCATGGTGACCAAAAGTCCCACCAAGAGCATCAGAAGGGCTCCATAGAACTTGCTTCCAGCCACCATGGACACCACCCCGTTGACCAAGGCGTCCACCGCCTTGGTCTCCCGGATCACCGCTCCATAGCCCGCCGCCACCAGCATTATCATGGCTATCATGCCCATTATCCCTATTCCGCCGGCCATCACGTCGTCGAGCTTCTTCCAGCGGATAACCCCGCCGGCGGCCATGAGCCCCAGGGCCACCACGGCCCCGAGGGGAAGGGAGCTGGTCTTAAGCTGTATGACGAAGGCCACCAGCACCGCCCCCAGGGTTATGTAGTGCTCCCGGGTCAGCCTCTCCGCCTCGGGGATGCCGTCAAGGCCCATCACCGGCTTGTCCTGGTAGTCCCTGTCCCTTGAGTAGCTCACGAAGACCGCAAGGAGCAAGCCCAGGAGCATGCCGACTCCAAGTATCCAGGTGTAGTGCCACATGTCGCCCTTGGGGACGTTCACGCCGTTGGCGGCCATCTGGTCCGACAGGATGCCGTGGAATATGAGGCCGAAGCCCGCGGGTATGACTATGTAGGGGGCTTTAAGGCCGAAGGTAAGGGCGCAGGCCACTCCCCTTCGGTCCATCTTAAGACGGTTGAAGAGCGAAAGCATCGGCGGGATGAGGATGGGGATAAAAGCTATGTGAACCGGGATGAGGTTCTGGGAAAGGCAGCTCACCGAGGCTATGAGCAGAAGCAGAAAGGCCTTGCGGCTTCCCACCACCCTGGACAGCTTGGCGCTCAGTAGGGACGCCACTCCGGTCTGGCTTATGGCCACCGCCAGGGCCCCAAGAAGGATGTAGCTCAACGCGGTCTCCGAATTGCCCCCCATGCCACCTATGAGGACCCCCATGGTGTCCCCAAGGGACATGCCGGCGGCCACCCCCGCCACTAGGGCGGACACGATGAGGGCAAGAATGATGTTCAAATTAAACAAACACAGGACTATCATCACCAGGACGGACAGCACGACGGGGTTCGTAAGGATCACCTTTCACGACCTCCTCGCTCCTTAGTTTTTTAGACCCGGGGTAACAACTTCAGCAAACCACCACCTCCTTGTAGGGCATTTAGCCATGGACAAAAACTTAAACACCCCTAAAACAACTCCCTCCGGGCCTCATGTGTACATGGTAAAGCCCAACATCAAACTAGTCTAGAAGGCATTCAAGAAAAATTCTTCTCTTCTTTATGGAGAGAAAGTTTAAAATAAAATTAAAAATCCTTCCACCGAGAGCTAAATAAATTCAACCCACAAGATCACTGCCGCTCCACGTGAAACCGGTCGGGGGTCAAAAACACGTAGCGTACCCCCTCTCCCCTGGGGTCCAGGCAGTTTATCACAAGCCTCACGTTGTCCCATCCGGCGTTGATTATCTCCATCTCCCCGGGCAGCCGGACCAACCGAAACCTGTCGCTGCGCCTCTCGTACACCGCCAGGTTGTGCCGGTTCTCAACCCTAAGGACGCCTCCGGCGTAACGATCCCACCCGGCGCCCAACGCGGACTCCCCCACCACCAACTGCAACGCCAAAAGACCAACCACAAGACACGCCCTAAGTTTCCACACCGATGCCACGAAAACCCCTCCCTGCAAAAAATGAAAGACCTAACGCCCCCATCGGAGGATCGAGACCCCCGAAGAGACGATCAAAAGGGCTTCCCACACAAGTATAAACAACAGGACCACCACATCCCCCATGGGCATCCCAAAGGGCCAGCTCAAGGCAACCACAAGCCCAAAGACCCAAAGCACAAGACACCAACCAACACACAAAACCCCTGCCAACCGGAGGAACACCGTAAAGGTCCCCCCGTAGAGCCTCGACAACACCCCAAAGACCCCAAGCACAAGAAAGGAAACCGAATACACCGCCCCGGGCCTGTCAAACCACAAAAGACCCGCGGACAACACCTGTCTCTTATACACATCT